>JBKPDN010000248.1:0-6410 GCA_046727875.1 Actinomycetota bacterium
CCGCACCCGGCTCTTCCTCGTCGAGCGGCAGGTGATCGCGCGCGAGTTCCCCGACGAGATCACGCGGTGCACCCGGCTCATGCTCGCCCCGCTCGAGGAGGCGATCGAGGAAGGACGCGCGGCGGGGGAGTTCCCCGGCGCCGACCCGCAGGGCGATGCTCTCGCCATCCACCATCTGTGCACGGGCCTCATGAGCGATCGGCTGCTCGGTCTGGGAGCGCTGTGCCGGGAGGACGCACTCGCGCTGGCGGTGCGCTTCTCGCGCACCACGCTGCGAGGCAGCACGTGAGCCAGGACGACCTGCTGCGCGACAAGGCGTGCATCGTCGGCATCGGACGCTCCGCCTACGGAAAGCGCGGCGCGCTCGAATCCGAGGGCACGCTGCGCCTCGCGCTCCAAGCGATCCACGACGCGTGCCGCGACGCCGGGCTCGACCCCAAGCAGCTCGACGGCTTCTCCTCCTACTCGGATGACGCCGCGCACCCGTCGATGCTCCAGATGGCCCTGGGCACGCCGCGGGTGCGGTACGCGGCGATGGTGTGGGGTGGAGGCGGCGCCGGGATGGGCGGCGCCTTCCTCAACGCCGCGATGGCCGTCGCGTCCGGCGTCGCCGAGTACGTCGTGGTCGTGCGCTCGATCAGCCAGGGCGAGGAGCAGCGCTTCGGCCGGTCGCTCGCCGGCCTGCGCGGGCAGCTGCCGGCGCCGTTCGGCTACGCGCTGCCGTTCGGTCTCATGTCGCCGGCGCAGATGTTCGCTCTCCCGGCGCGGCGCCACATGGCGGTGTACGGCACCACGCCCGACCATTTCGCCGAGGTGTCGATCAACGCGCGCCGCAACGCGGCGACCAACCCCGACGCGATCTTCCGGAAGCAGATCACGGTCGAGGATCATCACGCGTCTCGGATGATCGCCGACCCCCTCCGCCTCTTCGACATCTGCATGGAGAGCGACGGCGCCGGCGCCGTGATCCTCGCCACGCCCGAGCGCGCCCGCGACCTCCGCCAGCCGCCGGCGTACGTGCGGGCGGCGTCGATGGCGGGGAGCTACCGCTGGGGCGAGGGGATGATGTCGGGCCACAACATGCCCGAGGCTGACTACCCGACAGCAGGGCAGCGCGCCACCGCCGAGGAGGTGTACCGCCTCGCCGGCGTCGGGCCCGACGACATCGACGTCGCCGAGATCTACGACCACTTCACCCCGTTGGTGCTCATGGGCCTCGAGGACTTCGGGTTCTGCAAGCCGGGCGAGAGCGGCCCGTTCGTGGCCGAGGGGAGCATCCGCCGCGAGGGATCGCTGCCGGTCAACACGCACGGCGGCAACCTCGCCGAGGTCTACCTGCACGGCGTCACCCACGTGCTCGAAGCGGTTCGCCAGCTGCGCGGGACGTCCGTGAACCAGATCCCGGGCGCCGAGGTCGCGCTGGTCGTCGCCGGCGCCGGCCCGACGCCCTCCGGCTCGATGATCTTGAGGAAGTGACGCCGTGACGACGCTCGTGAACAGCGCCGACTCGCATGTCGTGGAGCCGCTCGATCTCTGGGTGCAACGGCTCCCGAGCCATCTTCGGGAACGCGCGCCGCGCATCGAGGAGGTCGACGGGAAGTGGTTGTTCCTCGTCGAGGGGGTGCCGCCGCGACGCATGGGCCAGCCGAGGGACGAGGCAGAGAAATCGAAGGCGACCGGGTTCCGCGCCGGCGGGTCCGACCCCGACCTGCGGGCCACGGACCTCGACGAGGACGGGGTGTGGGGCGAGGTCCTGTACCCGACGATCGCGCTGTTCGGGTTCATGATCCCCGACCCCGAGCTGCGGTGGGCGACGGCGCGCGCGTACAACAACTGGCTGGCCGAGACGTTCGCGGCTGCGTCGAACCGCTTCGCGGGGGCGGCGCTGATCCCGCTCCAGGAGCTCGACGAAGCGGTGCGCGAGATCGAGCGCGTCGCCGGGCTCGGGCTGCGGTCGGTCATGCTGCCGATGCAGGCGCCGGCCGACGCGCCGTACAACTCTGATCGCTACGACCCCGTGTGGGCGGCGGCGCAGGCACACGGCATGCCCGTGAGCTTCCACGTCGGGACGGGCGCGAACCCGGTCACCGAACGCGGTCCCGGCGGCGCGGTCATCAACTACGTCGAGGTCGGTCTCGGCGCGCAGCGGACGCTGGCGTACCTCGCGACATCCGGTGTTCTCGAGCGGTTCCCGGAGCTCCACGCGGTGATGGTGGAGTGCGGCGCGGGCTGGCTGTCGTGGCTGCTGGAGCGCATGGACGAGGCGTTCGAGGAGCACGCGCAGTGGGTGAACCCGAAGCTGGCCGAGCCGCCCAGCTTCTACGTGCGCCGGCAGGGCCACGTGACGTTCGGCAACGACGCCGCAGGGGTCGTGAACCGCGACTTCACCGGCGTGGAGCCACTGCTTTGGGCGTCCGACTATCCGCACCCCGAGGGCACGTGGCCGCACACGCAGGAGACGCTCGAGCGGATCTTCGCCACCGTTGATCCGTCGGAGCGAAGGCGCATCACGTACGAGACGACCGCACGGTTGTACGGGCTGGAGGCACCGGTCGGAGCAAGCGCATGACCGTGCTCCGAGACGGCGCGCCGTACCTTCCGCCCGAGCTGCCGCTGCCGCCGGTCACGCGCACGAACGAAGGGTTCTGGAAGGCGGCGGCGGAGGGTCGACTGGACGTGCAGCGGTGCCGGGAGTGCGGCGCGCACCGGCACCCACCGACGGAGGGGTGCTACCGGTGCGGCTCGCTCGACTGGGACTGGGCGACCTTGCCCGGCACGGGCACCGTCTTCACGTATACGTGGGTCGTGCACCCGCTGCACCCGGCGGTCGAGTCCGTCGTGCCGTACAACGTGAGCGTGGTCGAGGTCGACGGTGCGGCCGACGAGCCCGTCCGGCTCGTGAGCAACGTCGTCGACGCCACCGAGGAGACGCTGCACGTGGGTGCTCGGGTGAGCCTCGCGTGCGACAAGCTGACCGACGACGTGGGGTTGCCGCGGTTCCGTCTCGCGTAGCCTGCGCGTATGGCCGACAATCCCAAGTCCTTCTTCCTGACCAAGCGGGTCCACGACTATCTCGTGGCCCACGCGGCGCCGCTCGACGACGTGCAGCGGGATCTCATCGCCGAGACGGAGGCCCTCGGCGGCATCTCGATGATGCAGATCGCGCCCGAGCAGGGCGCGTTCATGACGCTCCTAACCCGGCTGCTCGGCGTGCGGCACGCGATCGAGGTCGGGACGTTCACGGGGTACTCGTCGCTCAGCATCGCCCGCGCCCTGCCCGACGACGGCAGCCTGCTGTGCTGCGACGTGAACGAGGAGTGGACCGCGATCGCGAGGAAGTACTGGGAGCGCGATGGCGTCGACGGGAAGATCGAGCTGCGACTCGCCCCCGCGCTCGACACGCTGCGGTCGCTCCCGCCGGGCGAGCAGTACGACCTCGCGTTCATCGACGCCGACAAGCCGAACTATCCGAACTACTACGAAGAGGTGCTCGCACGGCTGCGGTCCAACGGCGTGATCCTCGTGGACAACACGCTCTGGGGTGGCGCGGTCACTGATCCGAAGGCGACCGACGACAACACCCAGGCCATCCGCGCCTTCAACGACACGGTCGCGTCCGACGACCGCGTCGAGAGCACCATCCTCACGCTCGGCGACGGGCTCACGCTGATCCGGAAGCGCTGACGCCGTCCGCGCTCAGTCGAGCGCGAGCCGACCCTCCTCGACGACCCGGCCGCGCACCCCGGTGCGGAGCCGTCTCGCCTCGGTCAACCGGGGCACGAGGTTGCTGACCACGAGCTCGCCGTCCTCGTGCTCGACGCGCCAGCGCGTCGCGTCGTAGACCGGTCCGCTCTCGCCCCGGCCCTCGATCGCGCTGGTCGGCCCGAGCTTCACCCACCGCCGCGGCTCGAGGCCGGCGGCGCGCAGCCGGGCGTGCGCGTCGTCGTCGGCAGTGACCACCGCCGGCACCGGCTCGAGCACCTTCGCTGGATCGCGACCCGTCTCCGCGAGCCCGTCGAGCACGTCACCGGTCACACCCACGACGAGCTGCGGCTCGAGCTGGCGCGAGAGGGCGGCGACGCGGAACGCGTCGAACGGGGTCGCGTCGGCCGACGAGTACAACGCGCCGCATCGTCCGGCTGCTTGCTCCAGCGGCACCGCGTGCATCGCCTCGGACAGCATCGCCACGATCAGGACGAGCCCTCCGGACTCGAGACCGAGCGCCGTCAGTCGTGCCGCGAGTGACTCCGCCTCGTCCTCGATGTCGCGTTGCGCGACGGGCCACGGCGTTACCAAACCGTCCACGACCAGGCGTCCCACACCCCACACCGCGGGCGGATCCTCGAAGCGCTTGGCGAACGTCACCATGTCACTGCTTCGCGACCCGGGGGATCTTGTGCGGCGGGCCCTGGCGCAGCAGCACCTCGTTCGTCACCAGCTCGACGTCGGGCTCGACGCCGATGGCGGCGTGCACCGCCTCCGTGACGCGTATCCGCAGATCGGTCAGCGCGGGCGCGCGCTCGTCGGCGTACCCCACGCGCAAACGGAGCCGGTCGACCTCGCGTCCGGTTCGGATGACCTGGAACAAACCCGCGCTCGCCTCGGGGACGGCTTCGATCGCGGCCCACAGGTCGCCGGGGAGCACCGACCGGCCGTCGACGACGACCTCGTCACCCTTCCGGCCGAGTGGCCACACGCGTCCGTGCGTCCGCCCGCACGCACACGGTTCGTGCGTGATGCGCACGAGGTCGTCGGACCGGTAGCGGATCAACGGCGCGATCTTGTCGAGGAGCGTCGTCGACACGAGCTCGCCGCGCACGCCGTCGCCGACCGGCATGGCGCCGTCGGGCTCGAGCGACTCGAGGTAGCAGGTGTCTTCCCAGAAATGGAGGCCGTCGTGCTCGCGGCACTCGGTGGCGGCACCGACGTCGCCCACGCCCGTGTGCATGAAGAGCTCGAGGCCCCATCCGTCCTCGACGAGCCGGCGGGCTCGCGGACCGATTGGCTCGCCCGCGAACGTCACGCCCCGGTAGCTCGAGAACACGTCGGCGAGGTCGATCTTCTCGCTCCCTGCGTAGCGTTCGAGCGCGAGCACCATTGGGCCTGACAGGTTGTACCAGGCGGTCGGGCGGAGGTCGCGGCTGAACCGCACGAGCTGCGGCACGTCGGCAGGCTGGTGGTCGACGAAGATCGGCGACGCGCCGATCCCGCGGATCGTGTCGTGGATGCCCGGGCCCCGGAACGTGAACAGGCAGTACGTGAAGTAGTCGCCGGGCCGGGAGCCGAGCTCCCAGAACTCGCGTACGAGCATGCTCGGCCCGCGTCCGGCGTACGGTGCCGGCGTCGGGTCGCCGGTCGTGCCGGACGTCGAGAAGATCGCGCTGAACACCTCGGTCATCCTCGGGTCGAGACACAGCATGCCGCCGTACGGATCGCGGTGACGGTCCCGAAACGCGCGGATCGCGTCCTTGTCGATGAACGGGACCCGTGCGTGGAAGTCGTCCATCGACTGGATGTCGTCGGCGGTGACACCGGCTGCGTCCCACGTCTCGCGGATCAACGCCGAACGCTGGTACGCCCACGGGAGGAGATCGCCGAGGAGTCGCTCCTCGCGGACACGGTCGATCTCGTCCCTCGGCATCATCTCGATCTCGGGCGAGAAGTACCGCCGGTCCGCATCGGGCATCGCGCGCACCGTAGCCGTGCGCCGAAAATGAGTAGGCCCTACTCAGGGCATGGGCGGGCTCGGCGTGGTCTCCTGAGAGCACCAGACAGGACGACAAGGAGCATCACGTGACGGACTGGGTCGCGAAGGTCAACGAGATTGCGCAAGAGCACGTGCCGGAGCCGGTGGTGGCCGCGGGCCTGCTCCAGCCCGCCGGGACGTGGGGAACGTTCGGGCTCGACAAGGTGAGCGGCGTGGCGGCCATGTTCAAGCGTCACAGCGCCAACAAGAACGCCGGCGGGATCGCTTCGACCTCATGGAAGGGCACGAAGATCGCGCTCCTCGCGGTGACCGCCGACAAGCTGTATGCGTTCTCGGCCAAGCAGAAGGGACGCAGCTGGAAGGTCCAAAACCAGCTCGGTGTGTGGAACCGGTCGGACCTCACGGTCGAGGCGACGCCGGGCAAGCTCGCGACGAAGGTCGTCTTCGACGTCGAGCCCACTGGTGAGCACTACGAGCTCGAGGCGACGACGATCGGCAGCGCCGGATTCAACGACCCGTTCCTCGCCGCGCTGGCGTAGATCCGGTGAAGGAGCTCGCGCAGCCGCACGTGCCGGGTCCGGTGCTCGCGGCAGGGATCCTCCAGCCCGCCGGCACGTGGGCTGCGTACCGCGTGGGCCACACACTGCCGCTCGTCGGACAGCTCATGCACCGACGCGCCGACCACGACGCGGGCGCGTTCACG
>JBKPDN010000249.1:0-3327 GCA_046727875.1 Actinomycetota bacterium
TCCGCCACATGCGTGAATATCTCTCCGTTCTGATGCCGCTCGTCCACGAGGGCACGGTGTCCTTCCCTGGCGAGACGCTGAGCGCGAACGGCACGCTCAACATCGCCGGCGCCACTCCCTTTCCGGTGCTCATCGCCGCGCTCGGCCCGAAGATGCTCGAGCTCGCCGGAACGGTGGCCGACGGCACGATCACCTGGATGACAGGTCCGTCCACGCTCGAAAGCCACACGGTCCCTGCCATCACGAACGCGGCCGAGCAGGCGGGACGACCGCCGCCGCGGGTGTGCGTCGGGCTTCCGGTGTGCGTGACCGACGACCCCGACGGCGCCCGCGAGCGCGCCGCCCGGGTGTTCGCCGTCTACGACTCGCTCCCGTCGTACAAGGCCATGCTCGACCGCGAAGGTGCAACCGGACCGGCCGACGTTGCCATCGTCGGCGACGAGACCACGGTTGCTGCGGCGGTGCGTCGGCTCGCCGACGTCGGCACCACCGACCTCGCCGCGGTGGAGTACGGCTCGGTCTCGACGGGCGACCGCGAGCGCACGCGCGAACTGCTGCGTTCGCTGCTCTGACTGTGAGCGAGGGCCCGCGCTCGCCGATGGAAGCGCTGAAGCCACTCGCGTCCCAGGAAGTCGAGGTCACCGACGGGTTGCGCCACGTCGAGATCTACACACTCGGCGGACTCCTCACGCTGCTCTGGCACGGCGATCCCGAGCTCGAACACGTCGTCATCGCGTGCGGCGGCGCGATGGGCGGGCTCCTCGGACCCGCAAACGGCATGTACCACGATCTCGGCGTGCGCTTCGCCGAACAGGGCATCGGTCTCGTGCGGGTCGGCTACCGGAAGCCGAACGATCTCGGCGCATGCGTGCACGACCTGGTGGCGGTGGCGGAGCTCGCGGCGCGCCGCGGCGCGCGCCGTTTCGTCACGATGGGGCACTCATTCGGGGGCGCCGTCGCCGTACGCGCCGGCATCGTGTTGGGCGACGACACCGCCGGCGTGGTGACGCTGGCCACGCAGTCGGCGGGATGCGAGGAAGCCGAGCGGCTCGGCACGACGCCTGTGATCCTGTTCCACGGCGAGAACGACGAGCTTCTCCCACCGCAGGCGAGCGAGCTCGTGCAGATGCTGACCGGTGGCGAGCTCGTCATCTTCCCCGGCACCGGCCACCTGCTCGGAGAGGCCGGCGACGACCTTCGCGAGCGGCTCGGGCAATGGATCCCGGCCCGATTCGCCTAAGGAAGTGGCGCACCGAACAGGGTCACGACGATCCCGACCGCGCCGGCCAGCAACAGGGTCGGTACGACACCGCGGCGGAGCACGAAGAGCGCGACGGCTGCCGCGGCCAGCACCGCGAGTTGCCACACCTCGTCGAGGGCGAGCGCGAGCGGGATGGCCGCGCCGATGATGGCGCCGATCGCCGCCGGCCCGGCGCCATTCAGGAACGCGCGCACATGGGCGTTGTGGCGCAGCGAGTCAAAGCGCCTCGCTCCAAACAGAACGAACAAGAACGATGGTGCGAACGCAACGAGCGCGGCAAGAACGCCACCGCCGAGTCCGTATGCCGCGTAGCCCACGACGGCGACCGTCTGCGTGACCGGCCCGGGCGTCACCTGCCCCAGCGCGACCGCGTTGAGGAACTGCGTGCTCGTCATCCAGTGGTAGTGCTCGACGGCGTCGGCCTGCATGAGCGGGATGATCACGAATCCGCCGCCATACGAGAGCGCGCCCACCTTGAGCGCCACCCAGACCAGCGCGAGGACGCCCCCGGTTGCCGACGCCGCCGTCGCGGCTGCGAGCGGCCATGCCTGCACGCCGACGCGATTGCCGCGACCAGCCGATCGCCAGATGACCTCGACGAGTCCGCAGCCGAGGACAACGAGGACCAGCCACGGACCGAACGTCGCGGCGGCGATTCCGCCCAGGAGCGCATAGACGACCCAACGCCAGTGCACCACGGCCCGGTTCAAGCTCGCTGGTACGAGACGGAGTCCCGCGTGCACCGCGACCGCGGCGACAGCCGCGCCGGCGCCGGCTCCGGCGCCGCGGACGACGTCCGGGGGCGATGAGGCGAGAAACACCGCCGCCAGCGCGAGGATCGCGGCGAGCCCGGGAAGGATGAAGGCTGCACCCCCGACGATCGCGCCGACCGGGCCCGCGACTCGCCACGCGCAGAAGATCGCCAGCTGCGTCGACGCTGGGCCCGGCAGCAGGTTGCAGGCGGCGACCGCGTCCTCGAACTCGGGCGGCGTCAGCCACCGCTTCTGGTCGACGCAGAGGTCGCGCAGCAGCGCGATGTGCGCCGGCGGACCACCGAACCCGGTGCAGCCGATGCGCCCCCACTGCAGAGCCACCTCACGAAGGCCGACGGATGCCGCGCCGCCTCCGTCTCTCATGGCGTCATCACCGCCGTCTAGCCGGGATACCTTGCGTTTTGTCCCGTCCGGGAACCCGATCGAGCTGTTCCAGCCCGCGTCCGCTTAGTTACGTCCCGGCGAGGCGTGCCACGACCGGTGCGAAGGCTTCGTACTGATCGTCGCCGAGCACGACGTTGGAGACACCCCACTCCTCGCGGCGCTGAGTCAGGAGGTCGCAGCACTGGTCGACCGTGCCCACGAGCGCAACGCCCGACTCCAACGCGACGTCGGGTTCGAGCCCGAACCCCGGCGCGATCGCCTCGGCGAGCGCACGCCGGTCCTCGGTGATGGACGTCATGAAGTAGCGGATCTGGAGCTCGAGGTCGTCGAATCGGTCGCCGGCGCCCTCCCGGACCCATTCGATCTTCTGCTTCGTCATGGCCGCGACCGTGTCCTGCACCGCGTCGGGACTGATTTCGCCGGCGCGCAGGTTCGGGTTGATCCCGACGATGTCGGCCTCGCGGCCGGCGAGCCGCAGCAGCTTCGGGCCGCCCCCACCGACGAGGATCGGTGGATGGGGCCGCTGCGTCGGCTTCGGGATCCCGTCGTAGTCGCGAATCGTGTAGTGGCGTCCGTCGAGAGAGAAGGGCCCGCCGCTCCACGCGCCCTTCAGGATCGCGAGCGCCTCACCGAGACGATCGATGCGCGTGCCGTGCGAGTCGTACGGGAAACCGAGAGCGTCATAGTCGGCCGTCATCCATCCGGCGCCGATACCCGCCTCGACGCGCCCGTCCGACAGCACGTCGATCGACGCGAACTCCTTGGCGACGACGGCAGGATGCTTGTAGTC
Organism: Actinomycetota bacterium; assembly: GCA_046727875.1. Taxonomy (GTDB): domain Bacteria; phylum Actinomycetota; class Acidimicrobiia; order IMCC26256; family JACDBD01; genus JALZAA01. Next base: position 3,209 of record JBKPDN010000249.1, read on the forward strand.
GTTGCCGAGCACGAGCGTGCCGACACGCAGCGTCTCCGTCGCTTCGGCGGCCATCGCGATGCCGACCATCGGCGCGTACGGGGTGTCGACGAAGTGATCGGGCATGTACAGCGTCGAGT
>JBKPDN010000250.1:0-3303 GCA_046727875.1 Actinomycetota bacterium
CTCCTGGGCGGCTCGAGCACCGGCAACCAGTAGCGGCCACCGGCAGCAATGAGGCGCGCCGCGAAGGGGCGGCAGGGTGGCCCGCCCCGGCGCCGGCAAACGCGGCTTGACCGGACAAAACCGGGCAAATAGGGTGAAGCTCCTTCGCCTCCGGGCGACATCGAGGGGGGAACAGTGGGAACGCCCGTTCTTCGTCGTGTGCTCGCCGTCCTGGCCTCTGTCGCAGCCTGCCTCGCGGTCGCCGGCGGCGCGTAAGCCGTGAGCAGCGGCGGCTACACGCCCTCGCAGATGGATTGCCCGAAGGACGCCGAGGCCAACAATGCCGGCGAGCCGGGCTCACAGCAGGGTGCCGCCGTCCCCGGCTGCCACAACCTGAAGGTCAACGTCGAGGACGCCCAGGGGAACCGCTACGCGCAGTTCGGGATCGACCAGATCCCGAACGGCGTCAGTGAGGGAAGCCCCGATTCCCTGCCCCATGCGTTCGACGCTGGGGTCGACGCCAACGGCACACCGGCCAGCACGCCCACCGACATGTGCGCGACGAGCGGCTTGGGGGTTGCCGCGCACGGCGACGTGACCGACCCGTCGGCGACCACCGCGACGCCGTGCACGGCCGCGCCCGGGCAGAACGCTGCCTCGCTCGCCACCTCGTTCGGCATCTACTTCGGCGCCGACGACAACCTCGACTTCGGCGAGCACGACGGCGTGAGCGGCAAGCACGGCACGAGCCAGGTGCAGAACGGCCCGTCCGACGGCGGCGCGATCGTCTTCAACTGGCATCCAGCAGAGATCGTCGGGTGGGGCGACGCGATCGCCGGCGGGGACACCTCGCAGCTGTTCTGGAACCCGGTCGCCGTTGCCGACGCCGGCGAAGGCGAGTGCGCTGACGGCTACTGCTCGAGCGTGCAAACGCGGCGGCGGACCGTGTACGAGGGCGGGAGCACAGGAAGCCGCAACGTGTACGACTACTCCGGGAAGCAGTGGGACCCGTACACGTGCAACAGCGGGGACCAGACGTCTGAGGCGCCGCCGTCGTGCGGCGGCAAGTCGATGAACGACTGGCGCCAGCAGGAAGCCGGGACCGTGAACGCCGAGCCGGGCGTGCAGGTCTACGAGGATCCCGATCCGCAGGCGTCGCCGCTCGACCCGGTCTACGAGGCCGGGCTGAGCCCGAAGCCGGTGCTCTATCCGATCCCGTCCGCGTACGTCGGCACGTGCGGGGTGACCGCCGGAGGGGGCCCGGTGGCGAGCGTGCCGCGGGGGATCCCCGGCACCAACAGCGCCGGGCAGGTCAGCGTCTCAACCGGCTGCTGACCGGAGCGCGCCGCGGGGAGCAAGCAACGTCGCTTGACTCCTCGCGGGCTGAGCGCGGCACATCGTGCGCCACACGCTCGGTAGTGTCGTCGGGCGGGCCGAGCCATACTCACGCCGGCCGTCTTTCGAGGGAGGTTCGGCATGGTGCTCGCCGCGGACTGGACGTTCGGCGATTTCCTCTTGGGCGTTCTCTACGTCTTTGCATGGGTGATCCTCTTCTGGCTCGTGATCACGGTCTTCATCGACGTCTTCCGGCGCCACGACATCAACGGGTGGGTTAAGGCTTTCTGGGTGATCTTCGTGGTCGTGGTGCCTTGGTTGGGTGTGCTCGTCTACCTCATCAGCCAGCACGCCGGCCTCGCACAGCGGAACACGCGAGCCGCGACGCAATACCAAGACGAGCTTCGGCACGCGGTCGGTTTCAGCGTCGCCGACGAGCTCGACAAGCTCGACCGCATGAAGAGTGAAGGGCGGCTCTCCGACGACGAGTATCAGCGGCTGCGCGGCCGACTCGTCGGGTAGCTGTCCCGGCTGCGCGGGTCCTGGATGGGGCGTCCGTCGAAGTATCCAGCGGAGTTGCGGCAAGAGGCCGTGCTCTTGGCGCTGATCACATCATGCGCATTGACGACCGCAATATCGCCGCCCTCGAGGGACGCATGATGCAGATCCATCAGGTCATTCGTGCGTTCGACGTTGACGGTGCTACATGTCCGAAGTTCGACGGCCCATTTATGGTCGTGAACCAGCGTAAGCAAGCGCGCAACTACGACGCACAGCCACCCAAGCTCCGATGTAAAACGTGACGGCGCCCAAGCAGCGATGAGTTTGGTCGCTTCGCGCGGTCGTTGTCTTCAAGAGCGTGAGAAGACTCCGAGATGGCGCCAACCGGAGGGAGACACGATGTCCTCCACCGTTCTCTACATGTCCATGTCCCTCGACGGGTTCATCGCCGGGCCCAATGAGGGACCGGACAACGGCCTCGGTGACGGCGGGGATCGCCTGCATGATTGGTTGATGATGGGCGGCGCCGCCGACGACGTCGAAGCCATCCGCCGTTTGGGCGGTGTCAACGGCAAGGTCGTCGATGAGTTCATGGCGACTGGGGCGGTCGTCGCCGGCAGGGGGACCTTCGCGCCGGCCGGCGGCTGGGGCGGCGACCACCACGACGGCGTGCCGATCTTCATTCTCACCCGCCACGACCCCGCCGACTTGAGACAGTGGCCGCTGGTCACCTACGTGAACGACGTCACGACTGCGATGACTCAAGCCAAGGAGGCTGCGGGCGACAGGAACGTGCTGGTCCATGGCGCTGGAACCGCGCAGCTCGCACTTGCCGCCGGTGTCCTCGACGAGATCGAGCTCCATGTCATCCCGGTGCTCTTCGGTCAAGGACGCCGTCTATTCGAGGGCCTCACCCGCGAGCAGACCGAGCTGCAGCGCACCCGGATCCTCGAGGGCGAGGCCGGTGTCACCCACATGCATTACCGGGTACAGCGCTGAGGCAGCGTTTCCTCGCTGCGATCTTTAGGCTTACGCCGCGGTCCGGTGTCGAAACGCCACGGCGGCGGCATGACCGGTTTCAACGCGCAACCCTCCTATCCCCTCAGCGCTTGACTCCTCGCGGGCGGCGTGAAAACATCGTTTTCAGTGGCGGGGAAGACGGTGATGGAGCGTCCGGCTGGCCCCTCGGCCACGGCGGTAGGACAGGGGTCCGTCGCCGAGGTCGATGATCTGCTGGCGGCAGCGGAGGCGGCGCTCGCCGCGCAGGGATATGACGGCCTGCGCGTCGACGACGTGCTCGACGAGGCCGGTCTCTCGACCCGGGCCTTCTACCGCCACTTCCGCGGGAAGTCGGAGCTGTTCCTCACGCTCTTCGACCGCGAGATGATCCGAGCCCAGCAGCGACTCCGGGCCAAGCTCGCCGGCGCGCCGACGCCGACGGCCCGAGTCGAGGCGTGGATCGCGGCGACGCTCGCGCTCGCGTACGAC
>JBKPDN010000251.1:0-6092 GCA_046727875.1 Actinomycetota bacterium
CTCTGGAAGGCGATGGTCGAGCAGGGCTGGACCGCGCTGGAGGTGCCCGAGGACCGCGGCGGGCTCGGCCTCGGCGCCGTCGAGGTGGCGGTGCTGCTCGAGGAGGTCGGGCGTCACGTCGCGCCGGCGCCGTTCCTGTCGACGCTGCTCACATGGGGCGCGCTGGCGCGCGGCGGCCGCGCCGACTGGGCCGACCGCCTCGCGAGCGGCGAGGCGATCGGCTGCGTCGCGTGGAGCCGACCCGGACGCGGCGGTGTTGCCGCAGTGGGGGACCGTCTGACCGGGCGCAGCGACCCGGTGCCGTTCGCGCCGTCGGCCGACGTCGCGGTCGTGGTGGCAGAGTCCGACGACGGGCCGGCGTTGTTCGTGGTCGAGCTTGATGCGCCCGAGCGACCGCGGCGCGAGCCCGCAATGGACATGACGCGCGAGCTGGGCTGGCTGCGCTTCGACGACACGCCGGCCGACCGTGTGGGCGGCGCCGGCGACGTCGACGCGCTGCTGGACCGCGGCGCGACGTTCGCGTCGGTCGAGATGCTGGGCGGTGCGTCCCGAGCGATGGACATGGCGGTGGAGTACGCCAAGGACCGAGTGCAGTTCGGCCAACCGATCGGTAGCTTCCAGGCCGTCAAGCACCGCTGTGCCGACATGCTCGTCGATGTCGAGGGCATGCGTTCGACGGCGTACTGGGCGGCGTGGTGCATCGGCGCGCAGCACGAGGACGCGTCGGTGGCAGCGTCGACGGCGAAGGTCTGGTGCTCAGACGCCTCGAAGCGCGTCATGGCGTCGTCGCTGCAGGTGCACGGCGGGATCGGCTTCACCTGGGAGCACGACCTGCACCTGTTCCTCAAGCGAGCCCAGCTCGACCAGGTGAGCTTCGGCGATGCCGGCGTCCACCGGCAGCGGCTCGCCGACCTGCTCGGCGCGCGCGTCCAGGCGGGTCGGAGCGTGATCTGACAGGATCACCCTTGGTGCCCAGGGGGAAGCGAACAGCGCTCGCCGCGATCTCGGCGGTTGCCGTGGTCGTGGCGATCGCGGTCGGCGCGGGCGTTGCCGGCGCGAACCGCCTGGACGACACGCTGCGGACCAATCAGGTGCAAGTCCTGGCGACGCACAACAGCTATCACATCCAGCAGGACGCTCCGATCCGGTCGTCGCCGACAACGCAGTACACCCATGCGCCGCTCGACCAACAGCTCGACCAGGGCGTCCGGGGCTTCGAGATCGACGTCGTGAACGCGCCCGACGGGACCTTTCCAGTGGTGCACACGCCGGTCGTCGACGCCACGAGCAACTGCACGCCGCTCGCGCAGTGCCTGCAGGTGACGCGCACGTGGTCGAAGGCGCATCCGGGGCACGTCCCGATCTTCATCCTGATCGAGCCGAAGAACGACGACGTCGACTTCGTGATCGACCGCACGCTGCGACGGTTCGACGCCGCCGGCCTCGACCAGCTCGACAAGACGGTTCGCTCCTCGCTCGGGCGCCAGCTCATCACGCCGGACAGCGTGCGCGGCTCGGCGAAGACCCTGCGCAGCGCCGTCACCGGGAAGGGCTGGCCCACGCTCGCGAAGACCCGCGGGAAGGTGCTGGTCGCGCTCAACACCGAGGGCGCTATCCGCGACGCGTTCCTCCAGGGCCACCCGTCGCTCGAGAGGCGGGCGATGTTCGTGACCGCCGCCGAGCAATCGCCGGCGGCCGCCGTCATCAAGATGGACGACCCCGACGAAGCCAGGATCCAGCAGCTGGTGAAGCAGGGCTTCATCGTCCGCACCCGCGCCGACGCCGACCTCATCGAGCCGAGGAACGGCGACACGTCACGCCGTGAGGTCGCGCTGCGCAGCGGCGCCCAGATCGTGAGCACCGACTTCGAGGTCGCCGTGCCCGCCATCGGCGGCGACTACGTGGTGCAGATCCCCGGGGGCACGCCGGCGCGCTGCGATCCCGTCAACGCGCCCAAGAACTGTCGCCCCTCGGACGTCGAGAACCCCAAGTCGCTACGGCGCTGAGCGCACCGATGCGTACCTCGACCGGAATAGTTCCGGTCTGTGCACGCATCAGCCGGCGGCCAGCTGCTTGAGCTTGGCGCGGTCGGGCTTGCCGGCGGCGAGGAGCGGGAGCTCGTCGAGCTGCACGACGCGCTCGGGCGTCTTGAACACGGCCACACCTCGCCCCGCAAACCACGCCTTGCACTCGGCGAGGTCGAACGGCGTCGACGCCACGACGAACGCGCAGACGCGCTCGCCGAGTCGCTCGGCGGGCTCGCCCACGACCGCGGCCTGGTGCACGGCCGGGTGCGCCTCGAGGATGCCTTCCACCTCGGCGGCGGCGATGTTCTCGCCTCCTCGAATGATCACGTCCTTCATCCGTCCGACGATCGTGAGCCAGCCGTCGTCGTCGATGGCGGCGAGGTCGCCGGTGCGGAACCAGCCGCGCTCGATGGCAGCGCGCGTGTGCTCGGCGTCGGCGTACCCGACGAACAGCTCCGGCCCCCGGAGCCACAGCTCGCCTGTCTCTCCCGTCGTCAGCGCGCGTCCCGTCGCGGGGTCGCTCACCCGTAGCTCGGCGGCGCCGGTGGCGCGGCCGTCGGTCTCCCGCGCCCGTTCGACGGCGTCGTGGGGTGTGCTGGTCGTGACCGTGGGCGCCTCGGTGGAGCCGTAGGTGCGCTTGACGCGCGCGCCGAATGCCCGGCTCGCCTGCTCGACGAACGCGGCCGTGACACCGGCGCCACCGCTCGAGATCAGCCGGATGCTCTCGACCCACTGCGGGGCGAAGCCGGGGGCGGACATCAGCCCCACGAAGAACGTGGGCGGCCCGATCATGAACGTGATGTGCTCAGCTTCGATCGCGTCGAGGGCGTCCTCGGGGCTCCACTTCGCCATCAACGCCGCGCGCATCGGGAGCACGCCCGGGATGAGTACCGCGTTGAGAAGTCCCGACACGTGGGCGAGGGGGGCGGGCATCAGGATCGAGTCGCTCGGTGTGAGCTGGTGGGCGTCGATCATGACGCGCGCCTTGTACGCGAGGCCGCGCTGAGTGTGGAGCGCCGCCTTCGGCGTGCCGGTCGATCCCGACGTGAACAGCGCGACGGCGAGGTCGCTGGGTCGCGCCGCCGACCGCGTGACGGGCGCGCCCGCCTCGAGCAGCTTCGGGAGGCGCGCGCTCGGGCCTCGGATCTCTTGGGGCGGGAGCCACACGCGGGCGTCGAGCCCAGCGAGCATCCCGTCGACCTCCGCGGGCCCGGCTTGGTGGTGGATCGGCCCCGCAATCGCGCCGAGGCGCCAGCACGCCCGGTACAGCAGGACCGCCTCGTGCCAGTTCGGGGCCTGCCACGCGACGACATCCCGCCGGCGCACGCCGCCGGCGCGCAGACCGCCGGCCAGCGCGGCGACCTGCGACTCGAGCGCGCGCCCGTCGAGGCGCACGCCGGCGGAGTCGTCCACGACGAGATCGCCGCGCGCCCGCTTCGAAGCTTCGGACACGAGCGCGTCGAGCGACGGGAGGTCCCACGGGCCGCCCGGCGCCAGGTACTCGCGCGCCCGCGGATGGCGGTATGTCGGCCGCAGCCTCGACGATTTTGGCGTCGCTGCGCCGGACATATGGCGGTTCAGCGACGCCAAAACATTCAGGTGCCGGCGAGCGGGTTGCGCCAGCCGGGGCTCACGCTCGTGGCGCCCTTCACGACCTGCGAGCCGATGTAGTTGCGCTGGATCTCGACGGTGCCGGCGCCGATGCACAGCCCGCGGATGTCGCGGTACGCGCGCTCGACGGGGTACTCACGGCTGTAGCCGTAGCCGCCGAGGAGCTGGATCGCCTCGTCGCACACGAACTTCGCCGCCAGGTTGGCCGCGGCCTTGGCCATGGCGGTCTCGAGCGCGGGTGGGGTGCCGCCGGGGCCGGCGAGGTGCAGCGCCCGCAACAGCAGCAGCCGTGCGCCCTCGAGCTGCGTCGCCATGTCGGCGGCCTTCCACTGCAGGCCCTGGAGCTCGGCCAGCGGCCGCCCTCCGACGACGCGCTCGTTGATGTAGCGCACCGAATACTCGAGCGCGCCCTGCGCGGCGCCGATGCACATGGCGGCGTTCCCGCACCGCTCGTGGTTGAGGTGCGAGATCAGCGTCTTGAACGCGTCACTGTTCGACGGATCGCCTTCGAGCAGGATGTCCTCGGGCGCGACGTACACGTCGTCGAACGCGAGCTCGGCCTCGCTCGTACCGCGCAGGCCCATCTTCACGTGGGTCCCCGCGCAGCTGACGCCGTCGGACTGCAGGTCGACGACCACCGCGCCGATGCCCTTCGATCCCTCGCTGCCGGGGAACCGGCACCACACGAGGCAGGCGCCGGCCTTGTGCCCGCCGGTGACGTAGTTCTTGTACGCGTTCAGGCGGTACCCCGCGCCGTCGGGGGTCAGGCGGGCGCGCATGTGGTTGACGGCCGAGCCGGCCTCGCTCTCGCTGATCCCGATGCAGAACAGCGCCTCGCCGCTGGCCGCGAGCGGGAGCCACCGCTCCTGCAGCGCGTCGCTCCCGAGATGCTCGATGGCCCGGGGCGGCCCGTTGTAGATGAGCTGGGCGAGGATCGCGCTCGAGACGTCGACGCGCGCGAGCTCCTCGAGCGCGATGGCTGCCTCCACGTCGCCCATGCCCATCCCACCGAACCGCTCGCCGACGGTGATGCCGAACAGGTCGGCCTTGCGCAACGCGTCCCAGGACGCCTCAGGGAACTCCTCGGTCTCGTCCCAATGACGGGCGTTGGGCGCGAGCTCGCGCTCCGCGACGTCGCGGGCGAGCTTGCGAAGGGATTGCTGGTCCTCGTTCTCTGCGAACGGATCGGTATTCGCAGCGCTCGTCGACATTCCTGACAGGGTAGTCAGGGACCTGCGCGGATCAGGGGGTGAGCGATCCGGGCGGCGCGGCCCGGGCGTCCAAGGTCGTGCGTCGCAGCGCGTGGATCTCCGCCGCGCTGAGTCGCGTTCGCAGGTCGCGGGCCCACGGGCGCAGGTCGTAGAACAGGAGCCGGCCGTCCGGGCTCACCTGCGGTTCCTCGCCGAGCGTGCTCGTGTACTCCGCTTCGACGCCGGCACCGTGGTCCTCATAGCCGGCGCGGTCGATCATGAGACCGGAGAAGCCGACCGCCGTGAGTGCATCGAGCGCGGCGGACGCGTCGAGGCGCACGAGCGCGCCCTGCCAGTCGCCTTCGCGGCCGCGCACCGATCCCCAGCTCCAGCGCAGCGAATCGGCATGCAGCCAGCCGCGCACCTGGTCGTAGGGACCCGTCCCGACGATCGTTCCCGCCTCGGGGAAGAAGACGTACGGCATCTGGAACACCGCCGCGCCGGGGCCCAGCTCCCGCTCGATCCGGTGCACGAAGACGTCGTCGCTGTGCCACGCCCGCTCGAGCGTGCGGTAGTCGGGCACGTCGGCGGGCGACGTCTGGTCGAACACGCCCACCAGCAGCACGGCGACACACACCACCCCCGCGACCACGGCACGTCCGCGCCAGCGTGGGAGCCGGCCGAGGAGCCAGTCGAGGGCGAACGCGACGGCGATCAACGCGAAGAACGCGATGAACACCGAAATGCGGTTGTAGGAGCGGATGTACCGCACGCCGAACGCCGAGATCAACAGTGAGATGCCGCTGACGGCGCCGACGATGACCGCGACGATGGTGAGCAGGCCCAGGCGCTGGGTGATCTCTGTACGCGTGCCGAGCGCGGGCGGCCCGCGCTCGGCGTCGGCGCGGCGACGCCGCAGCAAGCGGCTCAGCGTGAACACCAGCAGACCGACGAAGCCGAGCGCGCCGATGACGCCGAGCTGCTGTCCGCGCTCCGCGGTCGCGACGGGCGAGAACCGGTCGGTCTTGCGCTGGGCGTCGGCGAGCGCGCCGATGCGATGGTCGATGCGAGGGAGCAGCAGCTGTGAGACGCGCAGGCCGTTCACCTCGGTCTCGGAGATGCCCCTCGGGATCGCCCGGTCGTTCTGGCCGTGCCGGATCCAGTAGAGGAACGAGGGCGAGAGGTTGAACATCAGCACGACCACCACGACGCCCGTCGCGATCGCGCCCGACACGACTCGCCGCCAGCTGCGTCTCGCCACGAC
>JBKPDN010000252.1:0-14331 GCA_046727875.1 Actinomycetota bacterium
GGTCCGCACGCGGACGAGGCGCTCACGGAGGACAGCGCGGCCGGCACGGGATACCTCGCCGACGTGTGCAAGCAGTGGGAGGGGGCGACGACGCCGGCCGCCGACGCCGGCATCCGGGTCGCGCTCGTGCGCACCGGCCCCGTCCTGTCGGGCGCCGGCGGAATGCTGCCGCGGCTGCTCCTCCCGTTCCGAATGGGCCTGGGCGGCCGCATCGCCACCGGCGAGCAGTACATGAGCTGGATCGCGATCGACGACCACGTCGCGGCGATCCTGCATCTCGTCTCCCGCGAGGACGCCTCGGGGCCGTTCAACCTGACCGCCCCGAACCCGGTGACCAACGGCGAGTTCACGAAGACGCTTGGACACGTGCTGCGGCGGCCGACCCGCATCCCGACGCCGCTGCTGCCACTCAAGCTGCTGTACGGGGACGAGCTCGTGCGCGAGCTGCTCGTGACGGGACAACGTGTGCTCCCCGAGCGACTCGCGAAGACCGGCTACCAGTTCTTGCACCCGACGCTCGAGGAGGCGCTGCGTGCGGCTGTGGATCGACACGGACGTCGGCACGAATCCTGACGACGCGGTCGCGCTGCTCTGCGCGGCGGCGCATCCCGACGTCGAGCTGGTCGGGGTCAGCAGCGGCGACGGCGACTCCGAGGCCCGGGCCGCCGTCGCTCGGCAGCTGGTCGACGCGCCGGTCGTCGAGGGCGCGGCGCTGACCGCGCGCGAGATCACCGCTGCGAACCTCGATGGGTTCCTGGCGATCGGGCCGCTCGAGACGGTGGCGCGCCTCCTGGCCGCGGGTGTCCTGCCGCCGCGCATCGCCGTGATGGGCGGTGCCCTGCGCTCGGTCCGCCACCGCGGGGCGATGCGGGACGTCGAGCACAACTTCGCGGCCGAGCCGGCGGCGGCCCAGGCGGTGATCGAGCACGCGCGCGGCGTGCTGCTCTGCCCGCTCGACGTGACCGTGCGCATGCGGCCGTCCGATGCCGACCTCCGTCAGCTCGCCGACGGGGCCCCGGTGCTCGGCCGCATGTTCGACGACTGGATTGCGCGCCAACGCGCGGCTGGGGTCCCCGAGGACGAGGCGGTCGTGCGTCTGCACGACCCGCTGGCGTTGCTCGCGCTCGTCGGTGAGCCGGTGGTGACCGTCGAGCGGCGAGCGCTCAGGATCGCCGCCGACGGGCGCGTGCACGAAGACGCCGGCCGCGGTCGCGGCGTCGATGTGGTGTCCGACGTCGACGCCGGCGCCGCGCTCGCCCGGATCGTCGCGCTTGTCGCGCCGGCGGACTGACGCATCGGTAGCATTCCTCCGTCACATGACACGCGCCCGTAGCTCAGGGGATAGAGCGGCAGACTTCTAATCTGCGGGTCGGGGGTTCGAATCCCTCCGGGCGCACGAGGTAACGATGATCGATGTTCCGATGGCCGATGCCATCCTCTCCTTCGACGGCGACGTGCTCGAGGTGTTCTCGCGCTTCGACAAGGACTCGGCTCGAATCCATGTCGGCTTGATCGATTCGATGGAGTTCGAGCGAGGCGTGCCGCTCCTGACGATCACACTGCGGGGCGGTCTCACGCGTCCGCAGATCAGCTTCGACGAGGAGCGGCGGACCGACGTCGAGCAGCTTGTGTCGGCCGTGCAGGGCGCGGTCGAAGCCTGGCGCTCGGCGCACTGACCTCGAGCGTGCCGGGGGCCTTCGCCGAGCGAGCGCCCAACCGGCTGCGATCCGCACCGCCAGCAGAGGACACGCGCGCGAGCAGCACGACGGCAGGACCGTATCTAGGAGCCTTGTGACGGTCGGGGACCGGTAGCATCGGCCGTCGCGCGCACGCGGGCTAGCGCCGCTGCGCTCATGGTGGCCGTAGCTCAGTCGGTGAGAGCGCCGGGTTGTGGTCCCGGAGGTCGGGGGTTCGATTCCCCTCGGTCACCCCAAATCTGTCGGTGCAAATCTCACGGCTTCGCGGGGCCGTTGAGTCGCGGCGACGCCGGTGGCACGCTGACGGCAGCGTCAGGGAGGCCGCATGCCCGCCGAAGCCTTGGTCGTCGACGCCGACGGCCACACCATGGAGCCCGACGACCTCTGGACCACGCGCATGGACCAGAAGCGTTGGGGCAACTGGATTCCGGTGAAGCGCGTCGAGGACGACGTGTACGAGACGTACTACGCCGGCGGCGCGATCCGCGGCGGCGGGCGCGAGCTCCAGGACGCGATGGCGTCTGCGGTGGGCATGACGCCCAAGGAGTTCCACGACATGCTCCAGAGCCTGCGCGTGCCGGGCGGGTACGACCCCGACGCCCGCGTCGCCGACATGGATCGTGACGGCATCGACGTCGCCGTGCTGTACCCGTCCACCGCGTTGTTCTTCGGGCCGGTGGACCCGATCGACGCCTTCCACGACATCGACTTCGTCGTCGACTGCCAGCGCGCGTACAACGACTGGGTCGCCGAGTACTGCGCCGCCCACGCCCAACGACTGTTCGCGATTGCCGGCGTGCCGCTCCAGGACCCCGGGCGCGCGATCGCGGAGGCCGAGCGTGCCGTGAACGACCTGGGGCTGCGAGGCGTGTTCGTCCGACCGTCCGCGTACGTCGACGAGCTCCCGCTCAATCACTCCGTGTACAACCGGTTCTGGGCCGCGTGCCAGGATCTCGACATCCCGGTCGCGTTCCATCCCGGCGTGCACGTCGACACGCCCGGCGCGTGCCGGAAGTTCCGGCTCGTCGCCCAGAGCGAGAACATGATGGTCACGAACATGGCCATGGACGAGCTGCACGGCGGTTCCGGGCTCGGCCAGGCGGTCGGCAACACCGTCGACATGATCGTGACGCTCGGGCGCCTGCTGATGGGCGGCGTGTGCGAGCGGTTCCCGCGCCTGCGGTTGCTGTTCCTCGAATCGGGCGGCGGCTGGATCCCCACCCAGCTCGAACGGATGGACGAGCAGGTCAAGGCGTTCCCGCTCGAGAAACGCTGGCTGAGCTTGCTCCCGAGCGAGTACTTCCGGCGCCAGTGTTGGGCCGGCTTCGAGCCCGAGGAGTGGAACATCGCCGCCTGCGCCGAGTGGCTCGGCGCCGACCGGGTGCTGTGGGCCTCCGACTACCCGCACCCCGAGTTCCACCCCGAGGTCGTGAAGGAGCTGCGCGAGGCGATCGCGGGGCTCGGGGACGACGCGCAGCGCAAGATCCTCGGCGAGAACGCGATCGCGGCGTACAAGCTCCCGTTGTGACGGGCACCCTCGACCTCGCTCGGATGCGGCGCGATCGGCGCCGCAAGCTCGCCGATGCGCTCCATGCAGAAGGCATCGCGGCCGCCGTGTTGCTCGGCCAGCAGAACATCGCGTACGCGCTCGGCGCGCGGGTGCCCGCTGCCGATGCTGCGCGCGCCGCGCACCGGCGGATGATCGCGGTCGTCACCGCCGACGGTGAACCCCCGCACCTGTACACCGCATTCGCGGACGGTGTCCCACCCGAGCTGCCCGCCGATCATGTGCACTCCCCGCTGCCCGTCGAGTGGCCGGAGGGTGCCGGCGCTCTCGTCGACGTGCTGCCTGAGGGAAGCGTCGCGCTCGACGACTACACGATGCCGCTCCACGCTGCGCTCCGAGGACGTGAGATCGCGGACGCGACCGCGCTGTTGAGCACATGCAAGGTCGTCAAGACAGGCGACGAGCTCGAGTGCATCCGGCGCGCGCAGTCCATCAACGAGCAGGCGTTCGTCGAGGTCGAAGCGCTGGTCGCCCCCGGCATCCGCGGGACCGAGCTCTCGGGCCGCTTCCTCCGCCGCATCTTCGAGCTCGGGGCGTCCGCGAACACCGTCGATCCGATCTGGCAGGTGATGCCGGCGCGCGTCGCCGACGGCCCGTACTCCGTCACCGGCGACGTCGTCTTCCCGATCCCGACCACCGACCGCCCGGTGGCAGCCGGCGACGTGATCTGGGTCGACACGGGCATCGACTACGAGGGGTACGCGTCGGACTTCGGGTGCACGGTCGTGGTGGGCGGGCCCACCGCGCGACACCATGAGCAGGGGATGCGCTGGCGCGAGATCGTCGATCGGTGCCTCGACGTGATCAAGCCGGGCGCGACCGGCGGCGATCTCGTACGCGCGGCGTGCGCCGGCGGGGCGCGCCGCCCGTGGCTGCCGCACCTGTACCTCGCCCACGGGATCGGCACCAACAACGCCGAGATGCCCCTCGTGGGGACGGATCTTGGTCCCGAGTTCGACGACGGCCTGGTGCTCGCACCGGGAATGGTGCTGGTGTTCGAGCCGGTCGTGTGGGACGACGGCGAGGCCGGGTTCCGGGCCGAGGACATCGTGGCGGTCACCGACGACGGCTACGAGTACCTCAGCACGCGAGACGGGGGACCGCGTGGCTGAGGGGCTCGCCCGCACGCTCGACGAGATGGCGCGACGCGATGTCGACGCCCTTGTGCTCGGGCGCGAGTCGAACGCCCGCTTCGTGTCGGGTGCGACGCGCCTGTGGCTCGCCGGGACGCGCCCGTTCGCGCCCGGGTGCGTCGTGGTGCGCGAGACCGGGGCCGTCCATCTTCTGAGCGTGACCGACTTCGGCGTTCCCGCGGATATCCCGCCGGAGCGGCTGTATCCGATCAGCTGGAACCCGGCGACGATGATGGGCGCCCTGGCCGCGATCCCGGGTATCTCCGGAGCGGGGCGCGTCGGTGTCGACGGCCTCACGCCTTTGTTCGACCAGCTGCTCGGCGCGACCCTCCCGCACGCTGAGCTGGCGGACGGCGAGCAGTTGATGCGCGCGGCGCGGCGGGTGAAGAGCCCCGGCGAGGTCGATCGCATCCGAGCCGCGATCGCGGCCGCGATGGATGCGTTGGCTGCGGTCGTCGGCGCCCTCCGTCCCGGGATCCGCGAGCGCGAGCTGAAGGGCGTGTTCGAGGAGCGCATGAGCCAGCTGGGGACCACGACGCCTGCGTTCGAAGGTGCGTTCTGCGTCGTCGACGACAGCGCCCCGCCCCGCCGCTTGGCAACCGACCGCGAGATCGCGTCCGGCGATCTCGTCGCCATGAGCGCGGGCGTGCTCCTCGACGGCTGGGAAGGATCGCTCGCGCGCACGTGGCCGTGCGGGGCGCAGCACGCGGCAGACGGCGACCGGTGGTCACTGGCGCACGTGCAATGGGCGCAGCTCCTGGACCGGTGCCGCGCCGGCCGCCGGGTGAGCGAGGTGCGGGCGGCCGCCCCGGGCGTCGAGGTCCACGGCGTCGGGCTCGGCTACGAGGGTCTCGCAGACGACGCGATGCTCGAGCCCGGCATGGTCGTCCAGTTCGAGCTCGAGACGGCCGGCATCCTCGGCGGCGACACGCTGCTGATCGGCGCCGACCGGTCCGAGCTGCTCACGACCTTCCCGTATCCCGCCGTGGGGGAGTAGTCAGCCGCGCTTGCGCGAGCCGCTGGGACGGCGCGCCCGACCCGGCGCCTGCCGGGGCACGGCGCTCGTCGCCGGGTACGTGTCGAGCAGCGGGCTGCACCCGACGAGCGCCGGATCGGCCTCGGGTGGCGTCGGGAGCGTCGGCAGCGACGCGTCCGGCACCGCGAGGTTGAGCGCGCCGGTGAGGTCTCCGCACGTCTCCCGGCGCCACTTCGAGAGGTTCGGGACTTCGACCCCGAAGCGCGCCTCGAGGAATCGCAGCGTCGAGGTGTGATCGAACACCTCGGAGCTCACGAAGCCGCCCCGGCTGAACGGGGAGACGATCAGCGTCGGTACGCGCGGGCCGAGGCCGATGGGCCCGCGGATGCCCTCGGCCGCCTGCGGCAGGGGATCGGCGGTCAGGAACTCACCCGCGGTGCCCGGCGGCGCGAGCGGCGGTGTGACGTGGTCGAAGAATCCGCCGTTCTCGTCGAACGTGATGATGAGCAGGGTCTTGGCCCATGCATCGCGCTTCGCCGTAAGCGCGGCGAGCACGCGGCCGACCGAGCTCTCACCGCGCTGCGGCGTGCTCTGCACCGGGTGCTCGAGAATGGCGACCGGCGAGATCAGCCACGACACCTGGGGGAGATTGCCGGCGGCGGCGTCGGCCTCGAAATCGGTGTACGTCGGCTGGATGCCTTTGGCCTCGAGCGCGGGGTTGCCGCGGTACTGCGTGAAGAAGAGGACGGTGTTGTCGCCGTCGGTGTACGTGCTGCCCGGATCGGAGTAGATCTTCCACGACACGCCGTGGCTTTCGAGCTGCTCGGGCATGGTGGTCCAGCTGTACAGCGGTGGCCCGTCGGGCGCGC
This sequence comes from Actinomycetota bacterium, assembly GCA_046727875.1. Taxonomy (GTDB): domain Bacteria; phylum Actinomycetota; class Acidimicrobiia; order IMCC26256; family JACDBD01; genus JALZAA01. The sequence continues at coordinate 6,243 of JBKPDN010000252.1, forward strand.
CGAAGCTGAGGAACGGTCCACCTGCCGTACCGTCGGGATCGATCGTCCCGGTCATGGCGTACGAGCGGTTCGGATCGGTCGCGCCGAGGGCGGAGCAGAAATAGCGGTCGCAGACGGTGTAGGACTTCGCCAGCGCGGAGTAGTAGGGAATGTCGCGCTCGTCGAAGTAGCCCATCGCCGTCGGCGCGTTCCTGCCGTTCGCGGGCAGGTGCGCGGTGATCCAACCGTTGTTCGCCCCGTCGGCGACGCTTTGGTGCTGACTCCTCCAGGTGTGGTCGGGATCGGTCGTGCACCCGCCGCCCGTGGCCGCGCTGTCGATGTGGAACGAGTGCACGACCCCGCCGGTGCCGTCCGGCTGCGCGAACGATTTTCGATCGCGCCGGTCACCGAAGCCGCGCACACCACGCAGCGTCCCGAAATAGTGATCGAACGACCGGTTCTCCTGCATCATGATCACGACGTGCTCGATGTCGGAGAGCTTCGCCGGCTTCGACGGAGCGGCCCGTGCGCCCGGCAGGCGCCGCACGATCGGCTCGAGCGCCACTCCGGCGCCGAGCGCGGCGCCGGCACCAAGGAACTCGCGACGCGTCAGTGATGGAGCCATGCATCCCCCGGTCGCCAGGCGGCGCCGAGCGTATCGAGCGACGCGCGACGGCGCTCGGTCTCCTCGCATCGGACGCGCTCGCGCCCGGTTGGCCGCGCCGATGAACCTGAATACGCTGCGGCGGTCCAGAGGCAGGCACGAGGCGTGACGGGGAGGGTGGCATGGCCGCGGTCGAGGAAGCACAGGGTGCGGGCGGCGAGGGCACTGCGAAGTGGCGGGCCGCGCTGGAGACGACGGGCCTGATCCTGCTGGCCGCGATCGCGTTCAGCGTCGTCGGCGGGATCGTGGACGCGGTCTTCTCGCCGCACACGAGCGGTTGGCGGAAGCTGTCGTTCCTCGGATTCAACGTGGTGAGCATCTGGCACGTCGCGGTGCTCGCGATCGCGGTCGGGCTCGTCCTCGCGCTGCGGATCCCGTTCGTGCCCGACGCGCGAGGGGCGGGGACGGCGCGCCTGGCGCTGCTCGGTGCCGCGATCGTCGGCGCGGTGATCGCGCTCATCGCGCTGCTCGCCGTGATCGGGGTCATCGGGGAGAGCGAGTTCCCTGAGCTGACCGTGCCCGAGAAGATCGGGGAGATCATGCAGTTCCTCGGGGGCGGCGCCGTCGCGGTCGCCGCCGGGCTGCTCGGGCTGCGCGGATTGCGGTTGCTGCCCGCGCCCGTGCGCCCTGTGCCGCAGTTCGCGCCGGCGGCACCCGCAGCGGCGCCGGGCTCGCCGGGCTGGGCGGCCGACCCGTTCGGGCGCCACCAGTGGCGCTACTGGGACGGCACGCGCTGGACCGAGCAGGTCGCGGATGGCTCGACGCAGAGCACCGACCCGGCGCAGTAGGCAGCGGGTCGCGTCACACGCGCCGTGGAGCGGGTGACGAGAATCGAACTCGCGTCATCAGATTGGAAGTCTGAGGCTCTGCCATTGAGCTACACCCGCGCAGCCCCGGCACCGTAGTCACCGGGATCGGTCGGGGAGGGCGGATTCGAACCGCCGACCGCCTGCCCCCAAAGCAGGTGCGCTACCACTGCGCCACTCCCCGGCGCGCCCCAGCGTAGGGGCAGCCGTGACCGGGCGCGGAGTACGTTGCCCGTCAGTGCGGACGTGTCTTGTCGGTCGCCGCGCCGCGGCGTGTCTGGTCGCGGTGGCGGTGGCACTCGCGTGGGTCGGGCTGGCAGCGGCGGACACCCCGCCCGGGTTCATCTTCACGTCGACGCCGATTCCCGGGACGCAGCCGCCCGGTGACGCCAGCTCCGCCGCCGACGCGGCCGCGGGGACGACGAGCGGGGCGGCGGTCGTCCTCTTCGCGGGCGACGAGGGCGAGACGTGGGTGTACGACACGGCGGCGGACTCGTGGTCGAAGCAGGCACCGTCGTCCTCGCCCGACGCGCGTTCGTCGCAGGCGATGGCGCCTGCGCCTCCGAGCGCGGGCGTCGACCGCGCGCTCTTGTACGGCGGCTTTCAGGCGCCGAGCACGTTCCTCGCCGATACCTGGGTTTGGAACGACGCCACCAAGGACTGGGCCCAGGCGTGCAGTCCCTGCGCACCGGGCGTGTTGGCGCGGGCGATGATGGCGGCCAGTCCCACGACGACGTTGCTCGTCGACGGCTCGATCTCCTCCGGCTTCGTGAACGCGGTGTGGCGCTGGGACGACGCGTCGTCGGACTGGGTCGAGGTACACCCGAGCGCACCGAACGGGTTCCCGGCGCCGCGGGGCGACGGGCAGTTCGCGTTCGACGGCACCAACTTCGTGCTGTACGGCGGCCTCGGCGACGCGTTCCAGAGCTTCGCCGACACGTGGTTGCTGATCGACGACGGTGGGGGATCGTTCCGCTGGGAGCCGGTGTGCAGCCAGTGCCCGCCCGGCCCGCGCTCGCTGGGAGCGCTCACGCCCATGGGCGGAGCCGGAACGCCGGCCGGCGCCGTCCTGGTGGGGGGCGAGCTGATCGACGCGCAGCAGCAGCCGCCGACGAAGTACTACTCCGACACCTGGTTCTGGGACGGTACGGCGCGCAGCTGGCTGCAGCTCGTGCCCGGCTCGCCGCTCACGGCGTCGACGACGGATCCGAGCGTGCCGTACACGCCGTCGGGCGGTTCGATCGGTGGCGGCACGCAACCGGCGGCCGGGATCGTCGTCGACACGCGGGTGTCCGCGGACGCCGAAGATCCCCGGGTCGAGTCGAACATCCTTCGGTGGCAGGTGCCGGTTCCGCCGAACCCACCGAGCCCGCCGCCGGCGCCCCCGCCCCCGGCCCGGATCACGGTTGCTCCCCGCTTCACCGGCTGAGCGGTCCGCTCGGAAACTCTCACCTGGCTCCCAGGTAGCCCTCAGGGGCGCATAAAGGGCGACGCCCATGATCCCCCCGTGGACGACCTCGTTGACCCGGCCGGCGTCACGGCAACCGCCGAGCTCGACCCGGCCGGACGGCGCGTCGACCACGAAACACCCCCAAGCCCCCCAACCCCGGTCAGCCCTGCCAGCCGCGCTCGTGAGCGAGTGGGACCCGTCCGCCGCATGCTGCTCGCGGCGTCGGCTGGAGGGCGGGCCGGTGCACCTGTCGCGCCGGACGACGCCGAGGGCCGCGTGATCGGGAACACCACGGCGACCGACTGACGGCGACAACGCGTGTGGTCGCGACGGGGTGCCGATTACCGTCGGGTGGAGAGCTCAGGTGGCGTGATGTTTCTGGTGGCAGTGTGAGCGGGCCGGCACGGATCGTGGTCGTCGACGATGAGCCGTCGATCACCGACGCGGTCGCCACCGCGCTCGGCTACGAAGGCTTCGATGTCGCGCAGGTGCACGGTGGTCGCGACGCGCTCGACCTCGTCAGCGACCTGCGGCCCGATCTCGTCGTCCTCGACATCATGCTGCCGGACCTCGACGGGGTGACGCTCCTCAAGCGGCTGCGGCAGGACGGCGTGGACGTCCCCGTGCTCTTCCTGACCGCCCGCGACGAGCCCGCCGACCGCGTCGAGGGGTTGGTCGCCGGCGGTGACGACTACGTCACCAAGCCGTTCACGCTCGCCGAGGTGGTCGCCCGGGTGCACGCGATCCTGCGCCGGACCCGGGATGAAGGTGGCGGTGACGGCGTCTTGCGCTTCGCGGATCTCGTCATGAACGACGACACACGCGAGGTGTGGCGGGCGGACGAGCCGCTGCAGCTGACCGCGACGGAGTTCAACCTGCTTCGGTTCTTCATGCGCAACCCCAAGCGCGTGCTCTCCAAGGCGCAGATCCTCGACGCCGTCTGGCACTACGACTTCGGCGGCAACCCCAACGTCGTCGAGACCTACGTGAGCTACCTACGCAAGAAACTCGACCGCATCGGCCCGCCGCTCATCCACACGATCCGGCTCGTCGGATACGCGTTGCGCGAACCGGAAGCTTGAGGCGCGCGGCCGTGAGGCTGTCGTTGCGAGCTCGCCTCCTGATCGCCGTCGCTGCCGTCGCGCTCGTCGGTCTGGTCGCCGCCGACATTGCCACCTATACCGCGCTGCGGTCGTTCCTCGTCGACCGCGTCGACGAGAGCCTCACCGCGGCGCACGGTCCGCTCATCCGCTCGCTCTTCGGGCCGCTGGATCGCAGTCCCGGCGGTGACGCGGGTGCGCTGGCGTCAGCCGCGCCCGGGGCCTACATCGAGCTGCGCGCCCCGGACGGCTCGGCCCTCGTGAGCGGGTCGACCCGGGGCGAGTTCGCGACGTCGCGGCCGCGCCTCCCGGACCGAGTCTCGGGGCTCGGCTCGAACAGCGTCGAAAGCGCAACCTTCTTCACGGTCGACTCCGCCCGCGGTGAGAATGGGGAGTTCCGCGTGCGAGCCGAGCGACTGCCCGACGATTCGGTGCTGATGGTCGCGCTGCCGCTCACCGACGTGAACTCGACGCTCCACCGGTTGCTCGTGACCGAGATCGTGGTGACCGCCGCGGTGCTCCTCGGTGCGGTCGGGCTCGGCTTGTGGCTCGTGCGCGTCGGCCTTCGGCCGCTCCGCAGCATCGAGAGCACGGCCGCCAACATCGCCGGCGGTGAGCTGAGCCTCCGAGTGCCGGATGTGGATGAGCGCACCGAGGTCGGTCGCCTCGGCATCGCGCTCAACACGATGCTGGAGCGCATCGAGGACGCGTTCGGGAAGCAGCGGGCCTCCGAGGAGCGCCTCCGGCGCTTCGTCGCCGACGCATCGCACGAGCTCCGCACCCCGGTCAGCGCCGTCGGCGCCTATGCCGAGCTGTTCGAGCGCGGCGCCCAGCAGCGGCCCGACGACCTGGCGCGCGTGCTGCGAGGCGTTCGCGTCGAGACGGCCCGGATGCAGGCTCTCATCGAGGACCTCCTCCTGCTCACGCGCCTCGACGAAGGCCGGCCCCTCGAGCAACAGCCGGTCGAGCTGGTCGGGCTGGCGGGCGAGGCCGTGGAGGCGGGACAGACGATCGCCGGGGACTGGCCGCTGTCGATCGAGGCCGACCAGCCGGTCGAGGTCACCGGCGACCGCATGGCGCTGCGCGAGGTGCTCGACAACCTGCTCGCCAACGTGCGCACCCACACGCCTCCGGGCACGCACGCGACCGTGCGCGTGCTCAGCCGGGACGGCGAGGCGGTCCTGGAGGTGTCCGACGACGGGCCGGGGCTCGACGCCGAGGACGCGGCCCGGGTCTTCGAGCGTTTCTACCGCGCCGATCCCTCGCGCGCTCGTGACCGGGGTGGGACGGGGCTCGGGCTCGCGGTGGTGGCCGCGCTGGTCGAGGCGCACCGAGGACGGGTCGAGCTCGACACGACGCCCGGGTCGGGGGCGACGTTCCGGGTCGTCCTCCCGGTCAATCCGCCGGCGAGCTCCGACGAGCCTCCTCCACCGTGAGGCCCACCTCCTGGCCGTGCGACAGCTCGAGGTTGTTGCCGTCCGGGTCGGTGATGAAGCCCCAGTACCCGACGGGAGGGCCCGAGTCGAGCGGCCCGAGCACGGTGCGGCCCTCGCGCCGGGCGAGCTCGCAGCGGCGATCGACCTCGCGCCGGCTGTCGCACCCCACCCCGAGGTGCGAGAACCCGGTGAGGCTGCCGCTCGACGGGTCCTGCTCGATCAGCACGATCACGAACGGCCGGGTGCGGTCGCTCACCCACACGACCTGGTCGCCAGTCTCCTCGTCGCGACGGCGGTGCACGATCTCCATGTCCGCGTAGCGTCGGTAGAAGTCGAGGCTTGACTCGACATCGGTGACGGGAAGCGCCACGTGGGTGAGCCCGCGGTCGGTGCGCATCGCGTTCAGCAGCGTAGGGGAGCGCGGAGCTGCTCAGAGAGGGCACGGAGTCCGCGAGGGGCCGTTGTACACTCGCTCTCCCCATGTCCCCCGTCACGACGTCGGTCGAGGAGCTCGCCGAGAACAAGGTTCGGCTCCACGTCTCGATCCCCGAGCCCGACTTCGAGCGGGCCATCGACGCCGCCTTCCGCAAGCTCGCGGGTGAGGTCAAGATCCCGGGCTTCCGGCCCGGCAAGGCGCCGCGCCAGCTCCTCGAGGCCCGCCTCGGCCCGGACGTCGCGCGCGACCAGGCCCTCCGCGACTCGCTTCCCGGCTACTACGCCGACGCCGTCGAGTCCGAGCAGCTCGACACGATCGCCGCGCCCGAGATCGACATCACGGCGGGGGAGGAGAGCGGCGACGTCGAGTTCGACGCGGTCGTCGAGGTGCGTCCGGTGGTCGAGCTGCAGGGCTACGAGCGCCTGCGGGTGGAGGTGCCGTCGCCCGCCGTCGAGGACGACGCGGTGGACGCCCAGGTCGACGCGCTGCGCGACCGCTTCGCGGACCTCGAGGACTCCACGCGCTCACTCGTCGAAGGCGACTACGCGCAGATCGACATCAAGGGCTACGTCCACGACGAAGCCGTCGATGCCCTCACGGCCACCGATTACCTCTATGAGGTCGGCTCGGGGCTGCTCGTCCCGAAGCTCGACACCGAGCTCATCGGCAAGCGCCCCGGCGACATCCTCAAGTTCAACGACACGCTGCCCGAGCGCTTCGGGGAACAGGCCGGTCAGGACGTCGCGTTCCAAGTGCTGGTGAAAGAGGCGAAGCGCAAGGTCCTGCCCGACGTGACGGACGAGTGGGCGTCGGAGGTCAGCGAGTTCGAAACCGTCGACGAGCTGCGCGCCGACATCCGCAAGCGCCTCGAGCTCGTCAACACCGTGCAGGTGCAGATGGCGGCGCGCGACAAGGTGCTGGACGCCGCCGCCGACCTCGTGACGATCGATCTGTCGGACGCGCTCGTGCAACGAGAGATGGAGCAGCGGCTGCACGACATCGCGCACCGCCTCGAGGGCCAGGGCGTCTCGATCCCGCAGTACCTCGAGACGACGGGGATGGACCAGCAGGAGTTCGTCCAGCAAGTGCGTGTCGCCGCCGAGCGTGGCGTGCGCGCCGACCTCGCGTTGCGAGCCGTCGCGGCGCAAGAGGACATCGTCGCGACGGACGAGGAGCTCGACGAAGAGATCGCACGCTTGGCCGAGCGCCTCGAGGAGAAGCCGAACAAGGTCCGGCGCGATCTTGAACGCAGGGGCATCCTGGAGGCGGTACGCTCGGATATCGCCAAAGGAAAGGCCCTCCGGCACCTTGTCGACCACGCCGACGTCGTCGACGAGGCCGGGAACCCGGTCGAGCTGACCCCTCCCGACGAGCCGCCCGAACCACCTGACGAATCTCCCCAGGAAGTCGAGGAACCACTCGGCGAAGTACAGGAGCCCAAGGCGTGAGCGACATGAGCGAGATCGAGCCCATCCGCAACTACCTCGTCCCCACGGTCATCGAGCAGACCAACCGCGGTGAGCGCGCGTTCGACATCTACTCGCGGCTGCTCAAGGAACGGATCATCTTCCTCGGCACGCCGATCGACGACACGATCTCGAACCTGATGATCGCCCAGCTGCTGCACCTCGAGAGCGAAGATCCCGACAAGGACATCTCGGTGTACGTCAACTCGCCGGGCGGTGAGATCACGGCGCTGTTCGCGATCTACGACACGATGCAGTACATCAAGCCCGACGTGCAGACCATCTGCGTCGGGCAGGCCGCGTCGGCTGCGGCGGTGCTGCTCACCGCGGGAGCGAAGGGCAAGCGCTTCGCGCTGCCGCACGCCCGCATCCTGATCCACCAGCCGCACGGTGGCGCGTCCGGCCAGGCCGTCGACATCGAGATCCAGGCCAAGGAGATCATCCGGATGCGCGAGCTCCTCGACGAGATCATGGCGCACCACACCGGTCAGCCCGTCGAGAAGGTCGCCCACGACACCGACCGCGACTTCATCATGAGCGCGGTGGAGGCGCAGGACTACGGAATCGTCGACGAAGTGATCAGCAACCGGGAGCTCGCGTCGGTGGCTACGGCCGCCGGAGTGAGCTAGGGCGTCGCCGGACCGGCGGGGGAGCGAGGAGACGTCGTGGCGAAGTTCGGTGACGGTGGCGACCTGCTGAAGTGCTCGTTCTGCGGGAAGAGCCAGAAGCAGGTCAAGAAGCTCATCGCCGGT
>JBKPDN010000253.1:0-6328 GCA_046727875.1 Actinomycetota bacterium
AGCATCGTGGTACTCAAGGACGTGTACGGCCTGTCGCACGAGGCCATCGCCGAGGAGCTCGGCATCTCGGTGGCCGCCGCCAAGGTGAGGCTGCACCGAGGGCGGAAGCGCCTCCGCGACGTGCTGTTCGAGCAAGGCGGGTGGTCCGCCCAGGCAGTGTGAGGACGTAGCCCGGCTGTTGCCGGAGACGGTCGAGGGGACCCCTGTCGACCTCGGCATGCAGACCCACATCGAGTCGTGCCTGCGGTGTCAGGCCGAGCTGGCCCGGTACCGCCGGATGCTGCGCGCACTCCAGCAGCTGCGCACCCGGTTCCTCGAGCCGTCGCCCAGCCTGTTGGCGCAGACCCTGGCCGTGCTCGAGGAGGCTGGCGAGCGCCACGCCGTTCGGTCCCTGCTCTCGGGTCGCCGCCTCGCGTACGTGGGGGCCATCAGCGGCGCCGCCGCGGCCGCCGGGGCCACCGCCGTCGCGCTGATCCTGGCCCGCTCCCGTCGCCGCGCCGTGGTCGCATAACTATCCTTCTGTCGCCGTCGCAAGCTCCGGCTTTGCGGCGACGGTCGGCAAAGCCGCCGCCGCCGCGGGCTGCCGGAATTCCGAAGGCCACTGCTACGCTGGATGTTCGGGCCCCCGCGCGCCCGGAGGGCAGTAGCTCAATTGGCAGAGCTCCGGTCTCCAAAACCGGCGGTTGGGGGTTCGAGTCCCTCCTGCCCTGCTCCCACAACCGATCGCCCGGCACCGAGGCGGTGACGTGAACCGACAGACCAAGCGGCTGATGCAGCGTCAAGGCGCCGATCGGCCCCGCGCGCCCGAGAAGCGCCAGCGGCCGCAGGCGGCACCCCAGCGCGAGCGAACCTCGCCGCGCCAGTACCTCTCCGAGGTCAAGGGCGAGCTGCGCAAGGTCGCGTGGCCCACCCGTCACGAGGTCGTCAACTCGACGATCATCGTGCTCATCGCGGTGGTGTTCATGACCGCGTTGATCTTCGGGTACGACTACGTCTCCGCCAAGTTCGTTCTGTTCCTGTTCGACTGACCATGACGACCTTTCCCCCCGACGACGCGCGACGCGACGACGAGACGCCGGCCGAGGAGCGAGCCGAGGACGAGCAGAGCTCCGTCGACGAGTCGATTCCCGAGACCCCGGCCGAGGATCCGCTCGCCGCTGAGGCGAGCCTCGCGGACGAGACGCCCGACGACGCCGAGACGACGCCCCTCGAGGACGCGCGCACGGTCGAAGCCGAGGAGGAAGCCGCCGAGGAAGAGCCCGCGGAGCGGGCCGACCTCGCCGGCGCGTCGGAGAGCGAGATCGTCGCCGAGGCCGAGGCGATCCTCTCCGTCGGCCCCACCGACCAGAGCCAGGAGGCCGACGCCGACGCGGGCGAGCCCATGTCGATCCTCGAGTCGCCGGCGGCGCCGGCCGAAGAGATCGTCGAGGTCACGCCCGAGCCGTCGCTGCAGGACGCAGAGCTCGTCGACGTCACCGAAGTCGGCGACGAAGGCGAAGCTCTGACCGAGGAGGAGATCGAGGCTTCGCCGGCCGAGCCCAGCCCGTACGACCGGCCGGGCAACTGGTTCGTCGTGCACACCTACGCCGGGTACGAGAACAAGGTGAAGCAGAACCTCGCCAGCCGCGTCCGCTCGATGAACGTGGAGGACCGCATCTACGAGGTCGTCATCCCGATGGAGGACGTCATCGAGTTCAAGGGTGGCCGTAAGGTCGTCGTACAGAAAAAGGTCTTCCCCGGCTACCTCCTGGTGCGCCAGGAGCTCGACGACGACTCGTGGTACGTCGTGCGCAACACCCCCGGCGTGACCGGCTTCGTGGGCAGCGGCGCCAAGCCCACGCCGCTCTCCCGCCGCGAGGTCGAGGACATCCTCGGCGTCGGCAAGGTCGAGGGCGCCGAGGTCGCCCAGAAGAAGGCTCGCCCGCGGCTCGAGTTCGAGACCGGCGAGCAGGTGCGCGTGGTGGCCGGTCCCTTCGCGGACTTCAACGGCGCGATCAGCGAGATCGACGTCGACCGATCGAAGCTCAAGGTGCTGGTGAACATCTTCGGACGTGAGACCCCGGTCGAGCTCGAGTTCGGCCAGGTCTCGAAGCTGTAGCGGAGCGGAGCAGAGCCATGGCCAAGAAGCGGCTCGCCGCCGTCGTCAAGATCCAGATCGCGGCCGGGCAGGCCACGCCGGCGCCGCCGGTGGGGACCGCGCTCGGCCCGCACGGGATCAACATCATGGACTTCTGCAAGGCGTACAACGCGCAGACCGAGTCGCAGCGCGGGATGATCGTTCCGGCGGAGATCTCGATCTTCGAGGACCGGTCGTTCACGTTCATCACCAAGACGCCCCCGACGGCGTTTCTCCTCAAGCAAGCGGCCGGGGTCGAGAAGGGCGCCGAGAACGCGCGGATGGAGAAGGTGGGGTCGGTCACCCGGGAGCAGGTCCGCCGGATCGCCGAGACGAAGATGCCCGACCTCAACGCCCTCGACCTCGACGGCGCGATGAAGCAGGTGGAGGGCACCGCCCGATCGGCCGGCATCGAAGTGAGCGAGTCGTGAGCCGCACGGGCAAGAGGTACGTCGACGCCACTCGCAAGTTCGATCGCGAGAGGCTGCACAGCCCCGAGGAGGCGTTCGAGCTCGTCCGGTCGGTGGCGAAGCGCAACTTCGACGAGACGGTCGAGGTGACGTTCCGGCTCGGGATCGATCCCCGCAAGGCGGACCAGATGATCCGCGGCACGGTGTCGCTGCCGAACGGCACCGGCAAGAACGTCCGGGTGGCGGTGTTCGCCGCCGGCGACGCGGCGCGGGAGGCGGAGGAGGCGGGCGCGGACGTCGTGGGCGCCGACGACCTCGTGGCGCGCGTCCAAGAGGGGTTCCTCGACTTCGACGTCGCCATCGCCACGCCCGATCTCATGGCGCAGGTCGGACGGCTGGGGCGCGTTCTCGGACCCCGCGGCGTGATGCCGAACCCGAAGACGGGCACCGTCACGACCGATATCGGCAAGACGGTGGGCGAGTTCAAAGCCGGCAAGGTCGAGTACCGCAGCGATCGGAACGGGAACGTCCACGTCCCGATCGGGAAGGTCAGCTTCGACCGAGACGCACTGCTGGCGAACTACCAGGCCGTCTTGGACGAGATCCTGCGGGCCAAGCCGGCGTCGGCCAAGGGCCGGTACATCAAGTCGATCACGACGTCCTCGACCATGGGCCCGAGCATCCGCATCGACCCGGCCACGGCTGGCGACGCCGCGCGCACCACCGCGGCGTAGCCACGGCGAAGGGGGGGCCTTCACCGACCGCGAAGACCGCACCGACGAAGTCGACACGACGGGTCCGGCGGGCTCGTAGTAACGTCGTCGGAACAACTCAACGCGCCACAGACCTCCGGTCGCGCCAGCGGTAATGGGCCCGTACGATCTCGGCCCGCCGGACGAGGCAACTCCCTGCCAACGGGACGTCCTCGCGTGTCTGGGCGTCCCGTTTCTCGTTGTCGGGAACAAGCCGGGAAGAGCATGCCGAGACCAGAGAAGGCCGCAGTCGTCGAGGAGATCCGCACCAAGCTCGACGAAGCCGACGCCGCCCTGCTCACCGAGTACCGCGGGCTGAGCGTGCGCGCGCTGGCAGAGCTGCGGGGGTCTCTGCGGCCGGCGAACACCGAGTACAAGGTGTTCAAGAACCGCCTCGTACGTCGGGCGGCGGAGGACGCCGGGTTCACCGATCTGCTCCCGTTACTCCAAGGGCCGGTGGCGATCGCCTTCGTGCACGGCGACGCGGTCCCGGCGGCGAAAGCGCTGCGCGACTTCGGGCGCACGAACCCGGAGCTCGTCGTGAAGGGCGGGCTGCTCGGCCCCAGGACCGTGACCGCAGCCGAGCTGACCGTCCTCGCCGACATCCCGCCCCGCGACCAGCTGCTCGCCATGCTGGCCGGCGGCTTCCAAGCGCCGCTCACGAAGGCGGCCGGCCTGTTCCAGGCCTTCACCCGCAATCTGGCCTACGGGGTGAAGGCGTTGATCGATCAGCGGGCGGCTTCCGAGCCCGCCGCGTCGGCCGAGCCCGGCGAGCCTGCGGAGCCCGCCGCGTCTTCCGAGCCTTCCGGGCCATCTGAGTCTTCCGAGTCGTCTGAGTCTTCCGAGTCTTCCGAGCAAGAGGAGTAACCACCGTGGCAACCAAGCCGAGCACCGAAGAGCTGCTGGACGTCTTCAAGAGCATGAGCGTCCTCGAGCTCAACGAGTTCCTCAAGGCGTTCGAAGAGGAGTTCGACGTCACCGCCGCCGCACCGGTGGCGGTGGCGGGTCCCGCCGCCGGCGCGCCGGCAGCAGAGGCCGCCGAAGAGCAGGACGAGTTCGACGTCGTGCTCAGCGAGGCCGGCAGCGAGAAGATCAAGGTCATCAAGGAGGTCCGGACGCTCACGAGCCTGGGTCTCAAGGAGGCCAAGGAGCTCGTCGAGTCGGCGCCCAAGCCGGTCCTCGAGAAGGTGTCCAAGGAGGACGCCGAGAAGGCCAAGGGCCAGCTCGAGGGCGCAGGCGCCAAGGTCGAGCTGAAGTAGTAGACGGCCCTCCCGGCCCATCCCGCGTCCGGTTCGCGGCTTACGCTCCGAGTGACTCTTGACCCCCGCGGGGGGTCGTCGTATCCTGCCGGCACGGCGTCGCCCCGGGCGGCGTATTTCAGGCACCCTTGTTGCAGGGCGAGGCCGCGGCGCGCTATCCTGTATCAAGCCGTGTCTGCCCGTTCGTGCGTTTGCTGACCATTCTGGCGCTGGTCCGCGCGCGCCCCTGCTCCGAGGAGTGACGTTGGCTCGTCTCGCGTCCCGGGAACGTCTCTCATTCGCGAAGCTCCGCGAGGTCCTCCAGCTCCCCGACCTCATCGCGGTCCAGCGCGAGTCCTTCCAGTGGTTCCTCGACGAGGGTGTCGCCGAGGTCCTGCGCGACATCTCGCCGATCGAGGACTTCACCGGCCAGCTCAAGCTCGAGCTCGCCGACCACGTCTTCGATCCGCCCAAGCACTCCGAGCAGGAGTGCCGCGAGCGCGACATGACGTACGCGCGCCCGCTCTTCGTGACCGCCCGCTTCATGAACGCCGGTACGGGCGAGATCAAGGAGCAGACGGTCTTCATGGGCGACTTCCCGATGATGACCGACCGGGGCACGTTCATCATCAACGGCACCGAGCGGATCGTCGTCTCCCAGCTCGTGCGGTCGCCCGGTGTCTACTTCGGGATCAGCCCCGACAAGACCTCGCCCGAGAAGGACCTCGTCGACGCCAAGATCATCCCGGGCCGCGGCGCCTGGCTCGAGTTCGAGGTCGACAAGAAGGACATCGTCTACGTCCGCATCGACCGCAAGCGCAAGCAGCCCGTCACCGTGCTCCTCAAGGCGCTCGGCTTCGGCGAGACGCCGGAGGAGCTGCTCAACCTGATCGTCGACGCCCAGGGCAACCCCTACGAGTCGATCCGCAACACGCTCGAGAAGGACCACACCGAGAACGCCGAAGCCGCGTTCATCGACATCTACCGGAAGCTGCGTCCGGGCGAGCCGCCGACGCCCGACTCCGCGCGGGGCCTGCTCGAGAACCTCTTCTTCAACCCCAAGCGCTACGACATGGCCAAGGTCGGCCGGCACAAGGTGTCGAAGAAGCTCGCCGAGGAGTACCCGAAGCTCGGGCTCGAGCGCTTCGACCTCAAGCCGCCCGGCGGCAAGGAGTTCACGCTCTCCCGGGCCGACATCCTGGCCACGGTCTCGTACCTGGTGAAGCTGCACAACAACGACCCCGACTACTACCCCGACGACATCGACCACTTCGGCAACCGCCGGGTGCGCTCGGTCGGTGAGCTGATCCAGAACCAGGTCCGGGTCGGCCTCTCGCGCATGGAGCGCGTCGTGCGCGAGCGCATGACGACCCAGGACGTCGAGGCGATCACGCCGCAGACACTCATCAACATCCGGCCTGTCGTCGCCGCCATCAAGGAGTTCTTCGGCTCGAGCCAGCTCAGCCAGTTCATGGACCAGACGAACCCGCTGGCCGGGCTCACGCACAAGCGGCGCCTGTCAGCGCTCGGGCCCGGCGGTCTTTCGCGGGAGCGCGCCGGCTTCGAGGTCCGTGACGTGCACCCCAGCCACTACGGCCGGATGTGCCCGATCGAGACGCCGGAGGGCCCGAACATCGGCCTCATCGGCTACCTGTCGACGTACGCGCGCATCAACCGGTTCGGCTTCATCGAGACGCCGTACCGCAAGGTGCGCGACGGCGTCGCGACCGAGGAGATCGAGTACCTCGCCGCCGACGACGAGGACCGCTACGTCATCGCCCAGGCCAACGCCCGGGTCGACGAGCGGGGCCG
>JBKPDN010000254.1:0-2324 GCA_046727875.1 Actinomycetota bacterium
AGGTAGTCGACGAGCTGGCGCTGGCCGTCGTCGAGGATGGCGACCAGGAGCTCGTCCTTGCCGCGGAAGTGCCGGTAGAACGCCTGGTTCGAGAGCCCGGCCTCGCGCACGATGTCGGTGACGCGCGGCTCGAGCGTGCCGGTGCGGCGCATCACCGCGTAGCCGGCGTCGATCAGTCGGCGGACCTCGTCGGTGTAGGCCGCGGACCGCCCGGCCAGCGTCCGCGACGCCACCCGGTCCGCCACCGGTGGGTCGGCGTGGGCGGCTGCCGGAACGACGTTCTGCATGCCCGGAATGCTATTCCACCACCGGCGGGCAGGGAAAGTCCCGGCCCGGGTACGGTCGCCCGGCCAAGGAGAGACGATGCCCGACTGGCAGCTGCGGACGCCACCGGAAGACCTCGTGCGGCGCTACGTCGAGGACGGGTCGTGGAACGACGACACGCTGGGCGAGATCCTGGCGGCCGGCCTCACCGACGGCGCCGAGCTCACTTTCAAGGTCCGCTCGCGAACGCGTCCGTACTCGGGAACCTTCGGCGACGTCGACGATCTGGCGTGCCGCGTCGCCGGTGGCCTCCGCGCCCGCGGCGTTCGGCCCGGCGATCTCGTCGCGTTCCAGCTGCCGAACTGGGTGGAAGCCGCGGCCACGTTCTGGGCGACTGCGTTCCTCGGCGCGGTACCCGTGCCGATCGTGCACTTCTACGGGCCCAAAGAGGTCGGCTTCATCCTCCGTCAGTCCGGCGTGCGCGTGTTCGTGACCGCGGACCGCTTCGGGCACCTCGACTACCTCGCCAACCTCGACGCGATGCGGCCCGACCTCCCGGACCTCGAGGTGGTCGCGGTCGTCACCGACGACGACGCCCTCCCCGCGGGGCTGTCGCCGTTTTCGGCGCTGCTCGACGCCGATGCGATCGGCGCACCCGCGCGCGTCGACCCGTCGGCGCCGGCGCTCATCGCGTACACGTCGGGCACCACCGCGGATCCGAAGGGCGTTGTGCACGCGCACCGGACGATCGGCTTCGAGATACGCCAGCTCGGCGCCATGCAGTCCGGTGGGGGCGTGCCTGCGCTCGTGGGCGCGCCGGTCGGCCATGGCATCGGCATGCTGGCGGCGCTCCTCATTCCTGTCTTCCGCCGCGAGCCGATCCATCTCATCGACGTCTGGGATCCGGCCACCGTGCTCGCCGCGATGCTCGAAGACCACGTGTACAGCGGCGCGGGCGCGACGTTCTTCCTCACCAGCCTGCTTGACCATCCCGACTTCACCGACGCGCACCGCCGGTTGATGCGACACGTCGGGTTGGGCGGGTCGGCGGTGCCCGCGGCCGTCACCGACCGCGCCGATGCCATGGACATCTCCATCGTGCGCATGTACGGCTCGACCGAGCACCCGTCGATCACCGGATCGCGACATGAGGAGCCGCGCGACAAGCGGCTCTACACCGACGGCCATCCACTGCCCGGGGTCGAGCTCCGGCTGCTCGACGACGACGGCAAGGAGGTTGGCGCCGGCATCCCCGGCGAGATCCACAGCCGCGGGCCGGACTGCTTCCCCGGCTACACCGATCCCGCGCTCACGAAGGAATGCTTCGACGCCGACGGGTGGTACGCAACCGGCGATGTCGGCGTGCTGGACGACGACGGCTACCTCTCCATCGTCGACCGCAAGAAGGACATCATCATCCGCGGCGGCGAGAACGTCTCGGCCCTCGAGGTCGAAGAGCTCGTCCTGCGCATGCGCGGCGTCGCCGAGGTGGCCGTCGTGGCGGCGCCCGACGCACGGCTGGGGGAACACGCCTGCGCGTTCGTGCGGCCCCTCGCGGGGAGCGAGGTACCGACGCTCGACGCCGTCCGCGCCCATCTCGACGCCGCCGGCCTTGCCCGCCAGAAATGGCCTGAGGAGCTGCGCGCGATCGAGGAGTTCCCGCGCACCCCGTCCGGCAAGATCCAGAAGTTCGCCCTCCGCGACCGGCTGCGCCGGGAGGCGGACGGCATGAACTAGCCGCGGCCGCCGATGCGCTCGACGAGCAGGGGGCGCTGCACCTGACCGGTCGCCGGCGTGCGCGGCAGCTGGTCGACGATCTGGAGGCGCCGCGGTTGCTTGAACCCGGCGAGCGCGCCGGCGGTGTGCGCACGCAGCTCGTCGAGGTCGACGGCGTCGTGCGCGCCAGGCTGCGGAACGACCACCGCGCACACGAGCTCGCCCCAGGTTGCGTCGGGGACGCCGACGACCGCGACCTCACGAACCTTTGGATGGGTGGCGAGCGCGGCCTCCACCTCGCCGGGCGCGACGGGCTCGCCCCCGGTTCGGGTCACGGCGCGCGC
>JBKPDN010000255.1:0-9098 GCA_046727875.1 Actinomycetota bacterium
CGTCGCCGGCGCCGTGGTTCCGCTCGACGATCTCATGCGCGATGCGGGTCTGCGCCCGGCGCAGGTCGTCGGCGTCGAAGACCTTCGCCCGCAACACAAAAAAGCGGCCCCCGTCGGGGGCCGTGTCCGCACTCTCGTGCATCTCGTTGTGGCTGCCGTCGCCGCCGGCAAGGGGCGCGCTCATGTGCTCCTCCGTGGGGACCTCGCAGGATCCCCTTCACGGTTTTCACGAGGGTAGCACCCGGCGCGCGCCACGAGGTGCACGGTTCGTGTCACCCCAGCAGCGACTCCACGAGATCGTTCTCGAGCCATGTCAGCCAGCCGTACATCGCGTGCGCGGCGGCCTCGGGGTCGGACGGGTCGATCTCCTCCGCTTCCGCCGCTTCGGTGACTCCGAGGCGTGTGCCGAGAGCGAGCCGGGCGTCGTTGACGACGCTGAGCCACGCCTCGACCTCCTCGGGGCCGAGCTCAACCTCCGCCCGACCGCGCTCGGTCACGGCGCGGTCGAGGGTCGTGTTGACGAGTTCGAGCGCGGCGATGCGCTGCCGCAACAGCTCCGGGTGCACGAGCTCCTGCCACTCCTGCTCGGCGTTCTCCTCGGTGGGGTCGAGGTAGGCGGCGGGGAACAGCCGTTTGTACACGGGGTCGTCGTTGGAGGAGGGACCGGCGAGGAGGTCTTGCAGCTCGCCCGGGATCCGGCGGAGCAGCTCCACCTCGTTCGAGTCGAGCGTGACCACGACGCCCTCCGCCCGGCGCTCGAACCGTGGGCTCACGACGGGTGCTCCATGGTCGCCCACAGGCCGTGGGCGTGGAGGCGGGCCACATCGGCCTCGGCTTTCTCGCGCGTGCCTTCGGACACGGCCGCCTTTCCCTGGTGGTGCACCTGGAGCATCAGGCGGGTCGCCTTCTCGCGCGAGTAGCCGAAGAGCTTCTGGAGCACGTACACCACGTAGCTCATCAGGTTCACCGGGTCGTTCCAGACGATCACGATCCAGGGCCGGTCGGTCGAGATGGCCTCGTCGGTGACGGGTTCCTCGACTTCGAGCGGCGCCGTGCTCATGACTCCGGGTGCTCGGGGTCCTGCGCTCGGAGATCCTCGGCGATGCGCCCCAGCATCCCGTTCACGAAGCGTCCCGAGTCCTTGGTCGAGTACTCCTTGGCCAGCTCGACTGCCTCGCTGATCACGACGCCTGTCGGGAGGTCCCGCTGCCAGCCGAGCTCGTAGCAGGCGATGCGGAGCACCGCCCGGTCGACGAGAGGCATGCGCTCGAGGGCCCAGTGCTCGGAGACCTTGCGCAGGATGGCGTCGACCTCGTCGCGATGGGACGCCACGCCCCGCACGATCGCCTCCGCGTACTCGTCGGGCGGCGCGGGCAGCTGTGCGAGCAGCGTGTCGGCGTCGACGCCCCGGACGTCGAGCTCGTAGCAGAGGCTGAGGGCGCGCTCCCGGGCCTCTCGTCTCGTGGGCATCGCTGGTCTCGCCCGTCACGCGCGGGCGAGGTACTCCCCCGTCCGGGTGTCGACCTTGATGCGACCGCCCGGCTCGACGAACAGCGGGACCTGCACGACGATGCCTGTCTCGAGCGTGGCCGCCTTCCGAGCCCCGGAGACGCGGTCGCCCTGCACGCCGGGCTCGGTCTCGCTGACCGTGAGCTCGACGGCCGCGGGCAGCTCGATGCCCACGACACGGTCCTGGTACACGGGCAGGACCGCGGTGTCACCCTCCTTGAGGTACCGCACCGCGTCGCCGAGGTCGGCGGCGTCGACGTGGAGCTGCTCGTAGCTGTCCGAGTCCATGAACACGTACGAGGTGCCGTCGCGGTACAGGTACTGCATCCCGCGCTTGTCGATGACGGCCAGCGGAACCTTCTCGTCGGCCCGGAACGTCTTGTCGACCACGGCACCGGTGCGGAAGTTCTTCAGCTTCGTGCGTACGAACGCGCCGCCTTTGCCCGGCTTCACGTGCTGGAACTCGACCACGGTGACGAGACCCTCGGGCAGGTCGAGGGCCATGCCGTTCTTCAGGTCGTTGGTCGAGACACTCACAGCACGAAATCCTTGGGGAAGCCGGTGAGGACGTCGGCGCCCTCGTCGGTGACGACCACGGTGTCCTCGATGCGCACTCCGCCCGTGCCGGGGAGATAGACGCCGGGCTCGACGGTCACGACGTAGCCGGCCGCCAAGGTATCACGGGCCGTCGCGGCGACCCGCGGCGCCTCGTGGATCTCGAGACCGACGCCGTGCCCGGTGCCGTGCACGAACGCGTCGCCCCAGCCTGCCGCGTCGATCACGTCGCGGCACGCCTTGTCGACCTGCGCGCAATCGGCGCCGGCGGTGACGGCGTCGCGGCCCGTCTGCTGCGCGGTCTGCACCACCTGGTACACGCGTCGAGCGTCCGGTCCCGGGTCGCCGACGCTGAACGTGCGCGTCATGTCGGAGCAATACCCGTCGACGATGCAGCCAAAGTCGATGACCACCGGCTCGCCGGGCTCGATCCGTCGACTCGACGGGCGCGCGTGCGGCTTGGCGCTGTTGGGCCCGGACGCGACGATCGTGTCGAAGCTCGTCCCGCTCGCGCCGCGTGCCCGCATCTCGAACTCGAGACGGAGCGCGAACTCCTGCTCCGTTGCCTGCTCGGTGAGGCTCGGCGCAACCACCGCGAGGGCGTCGTCGGCGATCGCGCACGCGGCGTGGATGCGCGCAACCTCGGCCGGTTCCTTGATGCGGCGCAGGTTCTCCACGAGGTGCTCGGTCGCGACCAGCTCGGCGTCGGGAAACCACTCGGTCGCGAAGGCCTGCTGCTGCGCCCAGGTCACGCCGTGGGCTTCGAGACCGAGGCGCGCGTAGCCACGGGCGGCGTCGCGCATGGCGTCGCGTTGCGCCGCTTGGGAGACACGCACCTCGATCCGCGCCGGAACGCCGGCCGCGTCGAGCTGCTCGGCCGACTGCTCCGCGTACCGGCCGTCGGTGACGAAGACGAGCTCCTCCGGTCCGACGAGGAGCATGGCGGCGCTTCCCGTGAACCCGGTGAGGTAAGCGACGTTCGGCAGACGTGTGACGAGCAGCGCGTCGAGCCCCGCCTCGTCGAATCCCGCCCGAAGCCGCGCGGCGCGGGCGGCGACATTCATCGGCGGCAGCGTCGCAAGGGCCGGCCCGGTCATCCCGTCTCCTTCAGCAGCGCGATGGCAGCCTCCAACGCGAGCCGGTACCCGTGGCGGCCGAATCCGGCCACGGTGCCGGTCACGACGGGCGCCACGACCGAGGTGCGCCGCCAGGCCTCCCGGGCCGACGGATTCGACACGTGGAGCTCGATCTTCGGCCCGTCGAACGTCGCCAGCGCATCGGCGACGGCGTACGAGTAGTGCGTGAATGCGCCCGGGTTGATCACGATCGCGGCGCACTGCTCCCGCGCGCGTTGGATCGCGTCGACGATCTCGCCCTCGTGGTTCGACTGGATGTGCTCGAGCGAGTGCCCATGCGCTTCCGCGACCGCGCGCGCGTCGCCGACGAGGTCCGCGAGCGTGTCGTGGCCGTAGATGTCGGGCTCGCGCTCGCCGAGGAGGTTCAGGTTCGGGCCCGAGAGGAGCATGATCGCCGCCATCTGCGATCAGCCTCCCACGCCCACTGCTTGGAACGCGCGCTCGACGGCGGGCGTCGGCGGGTCGTCGACGCGCTCGAGGCCGGACGCACCGGGGAGGACGAAGGTCAGTCCACCCCGAGCCTTCTTGTCGCGACGCATCAGCTCGAGCAGCTTGGCGATGTCGAGCCCCGTCGGGGCGCGGGTGGGTAATCCGAGCGCGGCAACGACGTCGCGGTGTGACGCACCCGTCGCGGCGTCGACGCGTCCGAGCGCCGCCGCCAGCTCCCCCGCGAATACCAGCCCGAGCGCGACGGCCTCGCCGTGCATCAGGTCGTCGTACCCGGTCGAGGTCTCCAAGGCGTGGGCGAGCGTGTGTCCGTAGTTCAAGATGGCTCGCAGCCCGGTGCGCTCCTCGGGGTCGCGCATCACCACGTCGGCCTTGAGCTCGACGCAGCGGGTCACGAGATCGGTGAGGATCTCCGGGTCGCGCGCGCGAATGGCTGCCGGCTGCGCCTCCACGAGGTCGGCGAGCGCGGTGTGGTCACCGCTCAGCCGCGCGATGAGCGCGTACTTCGCCACCTCGCCGAGCCCCGACCGGTACTCGCGTTCCGGCAGCGTCTCGAGGGTGCCGACGTCGGCCACCACGCCGACGGGCTGGTGGAACGCGCCGACGAGGTTCTTGCCCTCCGGGAGGTCGACGCCGGTCTTGCCGCCGACTGCCGCGTCGATCTGCGCGAGCAGGGTGGTCGGGGCCTGCACGACCGCGATGCCGCGGTGATAGACGGCGGCGGTGAAGCCGGCGACATCGCCGACGACGCCGCCCCCGAGCGCGACCACCGTGTCGTCGCGGAGCAGCCCCCAGGTCGCGAGATCGCGTGCGAGCCGTTCGACGGTGGTGAGGTTCTTGGCCTGCTCGCCGTCGTCGATGAGGAACACCTCGGCGTTTGGGAGTCCCGCGAGTGCAGCGGGCGCGTGATGATCTGCGATCACGGCTTGGGTCACGAGTGCGACGCGTCGGTGTCCGACCAGCAACGGGCCGAGCTCGCGCAGGGCGCCGCGGTCGACCACGACGTCGTAGCGCCCGGATGGCAGGGCGACGGTCACGCGGTTCACGGCCCGTACACCTCGAGCACGGCGTCGACCACCTGGTCGACACTTCGGCCGTCCGTGTCGACGATCGCGTCGGCGACGGCTTCGTACGCAGCGGCGCGCACGACCGCGAGCCGCTCGAGCGTGGCGGTGCTGCCTCCGTGCAGCAGCGGCCGCTCGGCGCCGGTCCCGACCCGGTCCATCAGCGTGGCCGGCGGGGCCTGGAGCCAGACGACGAAGCCGGCGCGCCGGAGGCGGCGGCGGTTCTCGGCGTCGACGACCGCGCCGCCGCCGCACGCGATGACCGCCGGTGCGGGTGTTCCGCACGCGTCGATTACAGCTTGGCGCTCGAGGTCACGGAAACTGCTCTCGCCCTGCGTCGCGAACAACTCCGCGACCGACGTGCCGGTGTTCGCCTCGACGACGTCGTCGGTGTCGACGAACGGCCGTTCCAGCCGGGCCGCGCACGCAGCGCCGACCGTCGTCTTGCCCGCGCCCATCAGCCCGACGAGCACCAGGTGACGCGATTCCCCGAGGTCGCTCATGCGCCGCGGAGCGTCGCGGCGTACGCCGCATGGTTGCGGACGAGCTCGTCGATCGAGTCGCCGCCGAACTTCCGGAGCGCCTCCGAGGCGAGCACGAGCGCGACCATCGTCTCGGCGACGACGCCGGACGCCGGCACCGCGGTCACGTCGGTGCGCTCCTTGAAGGAGACCGTCTCCTCCTTCGTCTCCACGTCGACCGTGCGCAACACCGGTCGGTTCAGCGTCGACAGCGGCTTCATGCCGACGCGGGCGACGAGCAGGCTCCCGGTTGTCATCCCGCCTTCGATGCCGCCGGCGCGGCTCGACCCCCGCTCGTAGCCCTGGGTGTCCTCGCTCCAGAGGATCTCGTCGTGCGCCTCGCTCCCCCGGCGCGCCACGCCGGCGAACCCGTCCCCGATCTCGACGCCCTTCATCGCCTGGATGCTCATGAGCGCCTGGGCGATGAGGCCGTCGACCCGGCGGTCCCAGTGCACGTGCGAGCCGAGCCCCGGCGGCACGCCGTAGCCGAGCACCTCGACCACACCGCCCAGCGAGTCGCCCGCCTTCGCGGTGGCCTCGATCTCGGCAATCATCGCCGCCTCGGCGTCAGGATCGAAGCAGCGCACCGGTGACTCGTCGACCACGGCGAGGTCGGAGGGAAGGGGCCGCCGATCCTCGGCGGCCCGGACGGGCCCCATCTGGATCACGTGGCTGATGACCTCGGCGCCGACGTGAGACAACAGCGCCTTGGCCAACGACCCGGCGGCGACGCGCGCCGCTGTCTCACGCGCGCTGGCTCGCTCGAGGACGTTGCGGGCGTCGTCGAACCCGTACTTCTGCATGCCGACGAGGTCGGCGTGGCCGGGACGCGGCTGGCGTAGCGGCTTCTCGGTGATGCCCGGCGCGGGCCCCATCTCCTCCT
The DNA here is from genome assembly GCA_046727875.1 of Actinomycetota bacterium. Classification (GTDB taxonomy): domain Bacteria; phylum Actinomycetota; class Acidimicrobiia; order IMCC26256; family JACDBD01; genus JALZAA01. Next base: position 6,116 of record JBKPDN010000255.1, read on the forward strand.
GCCACTTCGGCCACTCGGTGTTGTGGATCACGAGCGACACCGGCGAGCCGAGCGTGCGGCCGTGCCGGACGCCGCCGGTGAACTCGACGTCGTCGCGCTCGAGCCTCATGCGCGGCCCGCGCCCGAAGCCGAGCCGGCGGCGTGCCAGCTCGGCTGCGATGTCGTCGATGGTGACGGGAAGGCCGGCCGGGAGCCCTTCGACCACGACCACCAGGGCCGGGCCGTGCGACTCCCCGGCGGTCAGGAAGCGCAGCACGCGATCCTCCGCGAGGGTTTTCGCATTTCCGCTGATCAGCGTACCGGCCCGTCCCGACGCGACCGGGGAAGATCCACCTGCGGGACGCGCGTCAGTGCCGGTACCAGCGCAGGATCACGTCGCCCCACAGGACCGCGACGAGCGTGCCGAACGCCAAGAACGGCCCGAACGGCAAGTGGTCCTTCCGGCCCCGGCGACGGAGCACGATGAGCACGCCCCCGACGATCGCGCCCGCCAGGAAGCCGCAGAACAACCCGAGCACGAGCTCACCCCAACCGAGCCAGCCGAGCGCGAGCCCGAGGACGAATGCGAGCTTCACGTCGCCGAAGCCCATGCTGCGCGGCGACACGAGGTGCAACAGGCCCAGCGCCAGCATCGCGACCGCACCGCCGAGCACGGCGCGACCGAGCGCGCCCCAGGCGTCGTCGCCCAGCGCGGCGGCCGTCAGCAGCGCGACCGTCACGACCGCCAGCGGGTACACGATCCGGTTGGGCAACAAGAAGTGCTCGAAGTCGATCACCGACAAGGCGACGAGCCCGGCCGCGAGACCGAGGAACGCAGGCAGCGCCCACGAATCGTGGTAGCGCAACGCCAGACCGGCGAAGAGCGCAGCCGTGATTCCCGCGACCGCGGCTGCCCGCGTGGCGTTCAGGTCGCGCCGGCTCCAGCCGGGCAACCGCTCGCGCTGCGGCACCCGGTCGATCACCACTTCCAGGCCGGCACCGACGAGGAGGCCGGCGACGGTGCACGCGGCGACGATCGCAGCTGTCACCCGTCTGCCGCTGCGGACCGCATCAGTCCGACCGGTCCGCCGCCGCGGCCCGCATGACGTCCAGGGGCGGCGTCGCGCCGGTCCAAAGTGAGAACGACAGCGCGCCTTGATGCACGAGCATGCCGAGACCGCCGGCGGCGCGCAGCCCCGAGGCGCGGGCTTCGGTCACGAGCGGCGTCTCGGCCGGGTACACGGTGTCGAAGACGAACTGCCCGGCATGGAGACGTGTCGCGTCGAAGGGCGGAGCTTCACCGTGCATGCCGACGGGCGTCGCGTTGACGATCACGTCGAAGCCCTCGAGCGGGATGTCACCCAGTCCGATGGCGACGCCGTCCGGAGCAAGCGCAGCCGCAGTGCGTGCCGATTCCTCGCGGCGCGCCGCCACCGTCACCTCGGCACCGGCGTGGCCGAGCGCGTGCACGATCGCCCGGGCAGCACCGCCGGCGCCCAGCACGAGACATCGCCGATCTGCCACCGCGATGCCCTCGTCCTCGACGGCGCGGAGGAAGCCCGCCCCGTCCGTCGAGTGCCCGACCAGCGCACCGTCGTCCTCCAGCACGACCGTGTTGACGGCTGCGAGCGCGGCGGCCTCGGGAGACACGTCGTCGCATGCGTCGGCCGCGTCCGCCTTGTGCGGCATCGTGACGTTGAGCCCGGCCAGCCCCAGCACGGGCACGGCTCGCACCGCGGCACCCCCCTTGCCCCGCGCGACCGGGAACGCCACGTACACCCAGTCGAGATCCAGCGCCTCGAACGCGGCGTTGTGCATCGCGGGCGAGCGGGAATGGGTGACCGGGTCGCCGATCACGCCCACCACGCGCGTCGCGGCCGTGATCGCTCGGCGCGCCGTCACAGCAGGCCCTTTTGGCGGGCCTCCTCGACGTTCTTGTCGTGCTCTGCCTGGGTGGACGAGAAGGCGTGCTTCCCGTTCTTGTCCATGAGCACGTAGAAGAGGTACGGCACGGACGCCGGGTCCTGCGCCGCCTTCAACGACTTCACCGTGACGCTCGAGATCGGCGTCGGCGGCAATCCCTGGACCTTGTATGTGTTGTACGGCGAGTCGATCGCGAGGTCGGTCGCAGACGGTGACTTCTCACAGCCGCCGATCACGAAGCACACGGTCGCATCGATCTGGAGCGCCATTCCCCCCGCCAGCCGATTGTGGATCACGGCCGAGATCAGCGGGCGGTCCTCGTCGAGCTTTGCCTCCCGTTCGACGAGCGACGCCGCCACGATCGTCTGGTACGGGCTCAGCCCGGCGGGATTCGGCCCGGAGAGACCGATCTCGTCGGCCTTCTGGTCGAACGCCGTCACGAGACGCGTGAGGATGTCCTGGTCGGTCTCGCCCTTCGACACGAAGTATGTGTCTGGGTACAGGAGTCCCTCGAGCGAGTTCACCTCGGGCGGCTCGTACTTCGAGCGCACCGCGCCCGACTGCGCCAGCATCAGGAACGCGTCCTTGCTGTGGCCTTCCAGCATCCCGACGCGGTCGGCGATCTGGGCGAGCGTCAGCCCGGGCGGCAACATGAGCCGGAAGTCGGGCCCCTTCGCGACCCCGGCCTTGAGGATGTTGACCGCGTCGCGCACGCCGAGGTCCTGACGCATCGTGTAGTGCCCGCTGTCGAACGGCCCGGCTCGGGTGACGGTCGTGTAGATCTGGAACGCCTCGGACGAGCCGATGACGCCCTTGTTCTCGAGCAGGTCGCCGACCTTCCCGTTGTCGGCGCCGCGCGGGATGTCGACCGCGATGCGCTTCCCCGGGCCGCCCGGCGGGTTCAGCTCGTACAGGAACCAGCCGCCGGCGGAGAGGACGAGCGCGATCGGCAGCAGCACGATGGCCAGCGCCAGGATCGTGCGGCGCCGGCGACGCTTGCGATCACCCTTCTCGGCGGCGCGGCGCGCCACGCGCTGGCGGCGCGTCCCGCCCGGGCCGGGCTTGGCGGCGTCGTCGAAGC
>JBKPDN010000256.1:0-7159 GCA_046727875.1 Actinomycetota bacterium
ACGACCTGCGCCGGGCGCAGACCCGCATCGCGCATGAGATCGTCGAGCGGAACCACGGCGCCGGCGACGTCGTCCTGATCGGGCTCTACACCCGCGGCGTCGCCGTGGCCCGCCGGTTGGCGGATGCGGTCGAGCGCTTCGAGGGCGAGACCGTCCCCGTCGGCGCGATCGACGTCGCCTTCTACCGCGACGACATCGGGCTGCGGCGAGTGCAACCCCTGGGCCCGACCGAAGTGCCGGTGGACATCACCGGCCGGGTTGTGGTGCTCGTGGACGACGTGCTCTTCACCGGGCGGACGGTGCGGGCGGCGCTCGAGGCCGTGAACGAGCTCGGGCGGCCGCGCGCCGTCCAGCTTGCGGTCCTCGTCGACCGGGGGCACCGCGAGCTTCCGGTGCGCGCCGACTTCGTGGGCAAGAACCTTCCGACCAAGGTCGCCGAGGACGTGCGCGTGCGCCTACACGAGGTCGACGACGGCGACGACGGCATCGAGATCTGGGGCCCGGAGGCATGAGCGACCTGCTTTCCATCGACGACCTCGGGCCCGCCGGCATCGAGAGCCTGCTCGAGCTGTCCGAGTCGTTCGTCGACGTGACGCACCGGGAGATCCCGAAGATCCCGGCGCTGCGCGGCAAGACGGTGGTGACCCTGTTCTACGAGGACTCCACCCGCACCCGCCTGTCGTTCGAGACGGCGGCGAAACGCTTGTCGGCCGACACGATGTCGTTCACGGCTGCCAGCTCCTCGGTGGCCAAGGGCGAGAGCCTGCTCGACACGGTTCGCACTGTCGAAGCGATGGGCGTCGACGCCATGGTCGTGCGCCACCACAGCGCGGGCGCTCCGCACCGGATCGCGTCCTGGATCGACGCCGCCGTCGTGAACGCGGGCGACGGCCGCCACGAGCACCCGACCCAGGCCCTGCTCGACCTGCTGACGCTGCGCCGCCGCCTCGGTGCCGATGCGTTCCGCGGGCTGCGCATCGGCATCGTCGGCGACGTGCGCCACTCGCGCGTCGCCCGCAGCGGCGTGAAGGCGTTTGCGGCGGTGGGCGCCGAGGTCACGTTGGTCGGCCCGCCGACGCTATTGCCCGAGTCGCTCGACGGCTGGCCGGTGCGCGCCGTCACCGACTTCGACGACGTGCTCCCCGAGGTCGACGTCGTGTATCTCCTCCGGATCCAGCGCGAGCGGCTCGGCGCGGCGCTGTTCCCGTCGCTGCGCGAGTACACGAGCCGCTACGGGCTGACCGCCGAGCGCGCCGCCCGCCTCAAGCCCGACACGGTGATCATGCATCCGGGCCCGATGAACCGCGGCGTTGAGATCGCCGCCGACGTCGCCGACAGCCCGGCGTCGATCATCACCGAGCAGGTCGCCAACGGCGTGGCGGTGCGGATGGCGGTCCTGTGGTCGCTGCTCGGCTCGGGAGGCCCGGTTGCCTGACCGCACCGAGGAGCTCGTGATCCGCGGCGGACGCGTCGTCGACGCGACCGGCGAGCGAATGGCCGACGTGCTCGTCCGAGATGGCCTCGTGGCCGACGTGGCGGAGCGCGTCGAGGGCGCGCGGGTGCTGGACGCCGGTGGGTGCATCGTGGCGCCCGGCCTCGTCGACCTCCACACGCACCTCCGGGAGCCCGGCAACGAGGAAGCCGAGACGATCGACTCGGGTGCCCGCGCCGCCGCGCTCGGCGGTTTCACCGCCGTGGTCGCGATGCCGAACACCGAGCCGCCCCTCGACGACGCTGCGGTCGCGGCGTCGGTGCTGGGGACCGGGCGTGACGCTGTGTGTGATGTCGCCGTGTCGGGGTGCATCACGAAGGGCCGGCGCGGCGAAGAGCTCGCGCCCATGGGGGAGCTGCACGCGCTGGGTGTGCGGATCTTCACCGACGACGGAGCGTGCGTGGCGGACGCGGCGGTCATGCGCCACGCGCTCGAGTACGCAGGTTCGCTCCCGGGCGCGGTGGTCGCGCAGCACGCCGAAGACGCGTCGCTGGCGGAGGGCGGCCACATGCACGAGGGTGCGTGGTCCAGCAAACTCGGGATCCCGGGCCGGCCCGCGGCGGCGGAGACCACGGTCGTGGCGCGGGACGTGATGCTCGCCGAGCTCACCGGCATACGGGTGCACTTCCTCCATCTGTCGACCGCGGCGGCGGTCGAGCTCGTGCGCGCCGCGAAGCAGCGTGGCGTACCCGTCACCGCCGAGGCTACGCCGCACCACTTCACCCTGACCGACGCCGAGTGCCGCACGTTCGACCCCGCGTTCAAGGTCCACCCGCCGCTTCGGACGGAGGCGGACGTCGCCGCGGTGAAGGCCGGGCTGGCGGACGGCACCATCGACGCCATCGCCACCGACCACGCCCCGCACGTGCCGGAGGCGAAGGAGCGACCGTTCGAGGAAGCCCCGCCGGGCATGCTCGGGCTCGAGACTGCGCTCGCGCTCACGCTCAGCGAGCTGGTCGAGCCGGGCGCGCTCGAGCTTCGTGACGCGCTGGCGCGGCTCGCGTGGCGTCCCGCCGCGATCGCGGGGCTCGGCGGGCACGGGGGGCCCATCGAGCCGGGGCGTCCGGCGAACCTGTGCGTCATCGATCCCGCCGTCCGGTGGGAGGTCGACCCGGGCCGGCTGGCGAGCCGCTCGCGCAACACGCCGTACGCGGGCCGCAAGCTGACGGGCCGCGTCCGTCACACGGTGCTGCGCGGTGAGCCCGTCGTCGTCGACGGGACGGCCCAGCGATGAGCCGCACCGCGACCGACGCGCTGCTCGTGCTCGCCGACGGCACCACCTTCGAGGGCGAAGCCGTGGGCCACGTCCCCGAAACGGGGGCCGCCACCGGCGAGGTCGTGTTCAACACTGCGCTGTCCGGCTACCAGGAGATCCTCACCGACCCGTCCTACGCGGGGCAGATGATCACCTTCACGTACCCCCACATCGGGAACTACGGCGTGAACCCCGACGACGTCGAGAGCCGGCGGCCGTTCTGCTCGGGTGTTCTCGTGCGTGATCTCGCCCGGCGGCCCAGCAACTGGCGCGCCACCGAGAGCCTCGACGAGTTCCTTCGGCGTCACCGCGTGCCCGCCATCGCGGGCATCGACACCCGGCGCCTCACACGGCACCTGCGTGAGGCCGGCGCGCTCCCGGGCGCGTTCGGGACCGACGTGTCGGCCGTGCGTGCCGCGGCCGCGTCGGCCGCGACAACCGACGGCATCGACCTCGTCGCCGGCGTGACCACCGAGGAGCCGTACACCGTGGGCGATCCCGACGCGCCCTTCCACGTTGTCGCGTACGACTTCGGGATCAAGGCCACGATCCTCCGGCATCTCGCCGGCGTCGGATGCTTCGTCGAGGTCGTTCCGGCGTCGACTCCGGCCGCCGACGTGCTCGCCCGGCGGCCCGACGGCGTGTTCCTGTCCAACGGGCCCGGCGACCCGGCCGCGGTGGCGGGCGCCGCCGATGCGGTCGGCGGGCTGCTCGGCGAGGTGCCGGTGTTCGGGATCTGCCTCGGCCACCAGATCCTCGGGCTCGCGCTCGGCGCGCAGACGTTCAAGCTGCGCTTCGGCCACCACGGCGCCAACCATCCCGTCCGCCACCAGGCGACGGGTCGGGTCGAGATCACCAGCCAGAACCACAACTACGCCGTCGACGTCGACACGCTGCGCGGCGCGGCACTCACGCACGTGAACCTGAACGACGATGTGGTCGAGGGGTTCCGCGTGCTCGACGCACCCGCGTTCGGCGTCCAGTACCACCCGGAGGCGGGGCCGGGCCCCCACGATGCCTCGTACCTGTTCGACACGTTCACCAACCTCATGGCGGGCGCCGCAATGACGGGCGCGGGATAGCGGATGCCCCGACGCGACGACCTCGAGACGATCCTCATCATCGGCAGCGGTCCCATCGTCATCGGCCAGGCGTGCGAGTTCGACTACTCCGGGACGCAGGCGTGCAAGGTGCTGCGAGCCGAGGGCTACCGCGTGGTGCTCGTCAACTCGAACCCGGCGACGATCATGACCGACCCCGAGTTCGCAGCGGCGACCTACGTCGAGCCGCTCGACGTCCCGACGCTGACCCGGATCATCGAGCGCGAGCGTCCCGACGCGCTGCTCCCGACGCTGGGCGGCCAGACCGCGCTGAACCTCGCCGTGGGCCTGCATGACGAGGGCGTGCTCGACCGATACGGCGTGGAGCTCATCGGTGCCAGCGTCGAGGCGATCCGGGTCGCCGAGAACCGCAATGAGTTCAAGGCGGCGATGGAGGAGATCGGTCTCTCGGTGCCGCAGTCGGGGATCGCCTCCACGCTCGCCGACGCCCTGGAGATCGGCGAGCAGATCGGGTACCCGCTGATCGTGCGGCCCTCGTTCATCCTCGGAGGCGGTGGCTCCGGCATCGCGCAGACCGCCGACGAGATGCACGAGATCGCCGAGCGCGGCCTAGCGGCGAGCCCGGTCACCGAGATCCTCATCGAGCAGTCGGTCGTCGGGTGGAAGGAGTACGAGCTCGAGGTGATGCGCGACCACGCCGACAACGTGGTCGTCATCTGCTCGATCGAGAACTTCGACCCGATGGGGGTGCACACCGGGGACTCGATCACTGTCGCGCCCTCGCAGACGCTCACGGACCTCGAGTACCAGCGGCTGCGCGACGCCGCCTTCGCGTGCATCCGCCGCATCGGCGTCGACACCGGCGGGTCGAACATCCAGTTCGCGGTGGACCCGGCCGACGGGCGGCAGCTGATCATCGAGATGAACCCGCGTGTGTCGCGCTCGAGCGCGCTGGCGAGCAAGGCGACCGGCTTCCCGATCGCGAAGATCGCCGCCCGACTCGCTGTCGGCTACCGCCTCGACGAGGTTATGAACGACATCACCGGCGAGACCCCGGCGTCGTTCGAGCCGACAATCGACTACGTCGTCACCAAGGTGCCGCGCTGGGCGTTCGAGAAGCTCCCGGGCGCGACGCCGACGCTCGGGACGATGATGCAGTCCGTCGGCGAAGCCATGGCCATCGGCCGTACGTTCCCCGAATCGCTGCAGAAGGCGATCCGGTCCCTCGAAACCGGCCGCCTCGGGCTGGGCTGCGACCCCGGCGAGGAGCCGCTGGCAGCGGCGGACGACGACGAGCTCGTGCGGGCGGCGGCCGCGCGCACACCCGACCGCGTGTTCGCGCTCGAGGCGGCGCTGCGTCGCGGCATCCCGATCGACCGCATCGCCGCTGCAACCGGCGTCGATCCGTGGTTCCTCGACGGCATCCTCCAGATCGTCGAGGAGCGCACGCGCCTGGCTGCGATCGGGCTGGCACGCGCGGCTCGCGGTGACTGGCAGCGGGCGAAGCGCCTCGGGTTCTCGGACGCCCAGCTCGCCTACCTGTGGGGCGCCGACGAAGACGCCGTGCGCGCCGCCCGCAACGAGGCCGGGGTCCGCGTCACCTACAAGACCGTCGACACGTGCGCCGCCGAGTTCGCGGCCCGGACGCCCTATCACTACGGGACCTTCGAGGACGAAGACGAGGTCGCGCCGGTCGAGAAGCCGGCGGTCGTGATCCTCGGGAGCGGGCCCAACCGCATCGGGCAGGGCGTCGAGTTCGACTACTGCTGTGTCCACGCCGCCTTCGCGCTCTCCGCCGCCGGGTACGAGACCGTGATGGTCAACTGCAACCCCGAGACGGTTTCGACGGACTACGACACGAGCGACCGCCTCTTTTTCGAGCCGCTCACGGGCGAGGACGTCCTCGCGATCTGCACGAGACTCGCCGAACGGGGCGAGCTGGCGGGCGTGATCGTCGGCCTCGGCGGCCAGACGCCGCTCAAGCTGGCGCAGACGCTCGCGGCCGCCGACGTGCCGATCCTCGGGACGAGCCCGGCCTCGATCGACCTCGCCGAGGACCGCGAGCGCTTCAACGCCCTGTGCACGCAGCTCGGCATCCCGCAGCCCGAGGGCGACATCGCGCCGTCACCCGCGGCTGCTCGGGACGTGGCCGAGCGCATCGGCTACCCAGTGCTCGTCCGGCCCTCGTACGTGTTGGGCGGGCGCGCGATGCAGATCGTGTACGACACCGACGGCCTCGACGCGGCGATGGCCGAGCTCGCCGGGACCGGCAGTCTCGGCCGCGAGGGCGGGCTGAGCGCGACCCGTCCCGCGCTCATCGACCGGTTCCTCGAGGACGCGACCGAGGTCGATGTCGACGCGATCCGCGACCGCGCGGGCGAGGTCGTGATCGGCGGGATCATGGAGCACATCGAAGAGGCGGGGGTGCACTCGGGCGACTCGGCGTGCGCCATTCCGCCGCCGACGCTGTCGGCGCCGGTAATGGCGACCATCGAGGCGCACACGCGATCGCTCGCAGCCGCGCTGGACGTGCGCGGGCTCCTCAACGTGCAGTACGCGGTGAAGGGCGGCGAGGTGTTCGTGATCGAGGCCAACCCGCGCGCCAGCCGTACCGTCCCCTTCGTCAGCAAGGCGACAGGCGTGCCGCTGGCGAAGCTCGCGGCGCGGGTGATGCTCGGCACGACGCTCGACGAGCTCCGCGACGAAAGCCTGCCCGTGCCCGCGGCCGGTCCCAGCAACGGCACCCACGTGGCCGTGAAAGAGGCGGTGCTGCCCTTCGACCGCTTCCCGGAGGTCGATACCCTGCTCGGCCCCGAGATGCGGTCCACGGGCGAGGTGATGGGCCTCGACCGGTCGTTCGGCCTCGCGTTCACCAAGAGCCAGGCGGCGGCGGGCAACCGGTTGCCCGAGCGCGGCACCGTCTTCTTCTCGCTGGCCGACCGCGACAAGCCCGCCGGGCTCGTCGCCGCGCGCCGGCTCGCCGAGCTCGGCTTCTCGCTCGTCGCCACGGCCGGCACCGCCGACTTCCTGCAAGCGGAGGGCATTCCCGTCGACGCGATCGTGGGGAAGCTCGGCGAGAGCGACGCCTCGGGCATGGACGCGGTGGAGCTCATCTCGTCAGGCAAGGTCGATCTCGTGATCAACACGCCGCGGGGGCGGCCCGCCCGCCCCGGCGACGGCGATCACATCCGCCGGGCGGCGACCGCGCACCACGTCTCGTGCGTGACCACGGTCGCCGCCGCGCTGGCGGCCGCATCCGGCCTGGCCGAGTGGAATGCGAGCGAGCCCCAGGTGCGGTCGTTGCAGGAGTACCACCACGACGGCCAGCTCCGGCTGGAGGTGTGATGGCGC
>JBKPDN010000257.1:0-3404 GCA_046727875.1 Actinomycetota bacterium
GGCGGGCGCCGCGGCGGTGACCGAGCTGCTGGGCGAGCGGGTGGGCTGGCTCGTGGGTCACCACGACGAGGCCAAGCGCTACCTCGTGACCGTCGACCCCGGGTACACCGAGCGGCTAAGCCCGGGGAGCGGGCGCACGCTCGAGGTGCACGGCGGCCGGCTCGACGACGCCGAGCGCGCCGCCCGCGAGGCCGAGCCGCATCTGGCCGACGTGCTCACACTGCGACGCGCCGACGACGCGGCCAAAGTGCCCGGCCGCGACGTCCCCCCGCTCGCGCACTGGCGCCCCGTCGTCGAGGCCGTCGCGCATGCATAGGCGCCGACGCCGGATCCATCGGCGCCGGAAGGCTCAACTGGCGGCGGCGCGGGACGGCTTCTCGTAGCGGTAGCCGACGCCGCGGATGGTGACGACGCGGGAGGGGTTCGAGGGGTCCTCCTCGACCTTCGCCCGCAGGCGCTTGACGTGCACGTCGAGCGTCTTGGTGTCGCCGAAGTAGTTCGGGCCCCAGATCCGGTCGATGAGCACGTCGCGCGTGAGCACGCGACCGGCGTTCGCCAGCAGCAGCTCGAGCAGCTCGAACTCCTTGAGCGGCAACGGGACCGCCTCGCCCCGCACGAACACCTCGTGGCGGCCGGCGTCAAGGCGCACGTCGCCGATCTCGAGCACCTCCTGGTTGATCAAGCCGGCGGGCTCCTCGTCCGTGCTGCGGCGCAACGCGGCGCGGACCCGGGCGATGAGCTCGCGCAGCCGGAACGGCTTCGAGACGTAGTCGTCGGCGCCCACCTCGAGCCCGACGACGGCGTCGATCTCGGCGCCGCGGGCCGTCACCATGATGATCGGCACCCGGGAGCGCGACCGGATCTCGCGGCACACGTCGACGCCCGAGATCCGCGGCAGCATCACATCCAGGAGAATGAGCGACGGGCTCGTGCCCTCGAACTCGTCGAGCGCCTCCTGCCCGTCGGCGGCGACCGCGACCCGGAAGCCCTCCCGCTCGAGCGCCACCGTCAACGCGTCGCGGTAGGACTCCTCGTCGTCGACCACGAGAATGAGGGGCGCGGCTTCGGCCATCACGACGCCTCCGACAGGTTCCGATCACTGGACGACGACAGCGGCACGCGCAGCCGGAACGTGGAGCCCTCGCCTTCCGTCGACTCGACGGTGACGTCGCCGCCGTGGACCTGGGCCACGTGGCGGACGATCGCCAGGCCGAGCCCGGTGCCGCCCGTCGCCCGGCTGCGTGCGCGGTCGACGCGGTAGAACCGCTCGAAGATCCGTTCGAGGTCGCGCGCCGGGATCCCGATGCCGTGATCGCTGACCGAGATGCAGAGCTTGCCGTCGACCGCGGCCGCCTCGACCTCGACCGGCTGGCCGGGCTCGGAGTACTTGACTGCATTGTCGAGGAGGTTCGTCACCGCGCTCACGAGCTGGGAGCGGTCGCCGGTCACGACGAGGTCGGTCGCCACCGGCGGAACGCTGAGAGGGATGCCGACCGTGTCGGCTGCGCCGCGGACGCGCTCGGCCGCCTCATGCAACACGACGTGCACCGGCACCGGCTCACGGGTCGGGGCCTCCTGCGCCTCGATGAGGCTCAGGTCGAGGAGGTCGTCGACGATGCGACCCAGCCGGCCTGCCTCGTGCTGCACGCGGTCCGCGAGCTGGGTGTTGACGGGTGACTCCTCGCTCCCCGCCATCGTCTCAGCGAGGAGCGCCAGCGCGCCGATCGGCGTCTTGAGCTCGTGGCTCACGTTGGCCACGAAATCGCGGCGCACGCTCTCGACGCGCCGCAGCTCCGAGACATCGCGCACGAACGCGACCGCGCCGATGATCCGGTTGCCGCGGCGCAATGGCCCGGCGCGGACTTGGAGCACCTCGCGGGGTGGACCGAACAGCTGGAGCTCGCGCTCGGAACGCTCACCTCGAAGCGCCGGCTCGAGCAGGGCGCGCACCGCGTCCTCGACCAGCACGTCGGCATGGCGGGCGCCGCGGAAGCGCTCGGCCGCCGCGTTCCGCATCACCTCGCCTCCCTTGGCGTCGACCACGACCACGCCGTCCTCGAACGCCGCCAGCGCCCCGGCGAGTGATTCGCGCTCCACCTCCGGGCGCATCCGACGGTTCGCTTCCGGCAGGTCGTCGGTCACGACACGCCGCACTTCGCCGCGCAGCGAGCGAACCGTGACCCCGAGGAACACGACCGCCGCAACGAGGGCGACGATCACGACCGTCACCATGATCGTGACGATCAGCCGAACCTCCCGGTGATGTAACCCTCGGTGCGAGGGTCGGATGGCTGGGTGAAGATCTGCTCGGTCACGTCGTACTCGACGAGCCGTCCCCGACGATGGCCGTCGGGGTCGGCCTCGGCCGTGAAGAACGCGGTGCGGTCGGACACGCGCGCCGCCTGCTGCATGTTGTGGGTCACGATCACGATCGTGTAGAGGTTCTTGAGCTCCTCCATGAGGTCCTCGATCTTGGCGGTGGCGATCGGGTCGAGGGCCGAGCAGGGCTCGTCCATGAGGATCACGTCGGGCGAGACTGCAAGGGCGCGCGCGATGCACAGGCGCTGCTGCTGGCCGCCCGAGAGCGCCAGCGCGCTCCGACGCAGCTTGCCGTGGACCTCGTCCCAGAGCGCGGCCTGGGTGAGCGCCTTCTCCACCAAGTCGCCGATCTCGCTGCGTTTCGTGCCGTTGATACGCGGCCCGTATGCGACGTTGTCGTACACGGACTTCGGGAACGGATTCGGCTTCTGGAACACCATGCCGATGCGCCGGCGGACTTCAGCCGGGTCGACCTTTGGCCCGTACAGATCCTGGCCGTGGTACGTGACCTTCCCGATGACCTCGGCGCCGGGCGTGATGTCGTGCATCCGGTTCAGCGAGCGCAGCACGGTCGTCTTGCCGCACCCGGACGGGCCGATGAACGCGGTGATCTCGTTGGCGCCGATGTCGACGGTGACGTCCTCCACCGCGGTGACGCCGCTGTACCGCACCCTGACGTCGGAGAGCTCGAAGACGATCTCCCGAGCGCGGTCGGACTCCTCGTCGAGCACGCGCTCCCGGGGGGGCTCTTCGGACGGACCGCGGGCGATCGCCTCGTCGCGGGTGGTCGTCACAGGCCCGAATCTAGCGGGCACGGTCGCGGTCTCGGTCACAGCGAGCTCCAATTCCGATCACACCGCCGCCGAACGGCGGGCGTACACGGCGGTGATCAGGCGTGCCACCAACGTGAACAAGAAGACGATCAGGATGAGCGCCAGCGCCGCACCCCAAGCCCGATCCTGGGCGGCATCGAACCCACCGAACACGCTGGCGTTGATGTAGATCTGTTGCGGGAGCGCGGTATTGGAACCGCGGAGGACGTTCCAGTTCGGCGTGTTGACAATGCCGATCGTGAACAGCAAGGG
>JBKPDN010000258.1:0-6839 GCA_046727875.1 Actinomycetota bacterium
GTCGAGGCGCGCCTTGAGCTCCTCGCCGACGGCCCCGGCCTCTTCCATCGTCATGTCGCCCCGGCGGACGAGTGTGTCGGTGTAGATGGTGCGGGGCGACGGGTGGCTCTGGATGAGCTCGTACATCCGCGGCTGCGTGAAAGCGGGCTCGTCGGTCTCGTTGTGCCCGTACTTGCGGTAGCAGATCATGTCGACGACGACGTCCTTGCGGAACGTCTGCCGGAACGCGAACGCGAGCTGGATCGCCCGCGCGCACGCCTCGGGATCGTCGCCGTTCACGTGGAAGATCGGCGCCTGCACCATCTTGGCGATGTCGGTCGCGTACACGGATGAGCGGCCCATCTCCGGTGCGGTCGTGAACCCGAGCTGGTTGTTGACGACGATGTGGACGGTGCCGCCGACGTCGTACCCCGGCACCTCGGAGAGGTTGAACGTCTCCGCCACCACGCCCTGGCCGGCGAAGGCAGCGTCCCCGTGGAGCAGCACCGGGAGCACGGACGTCCGGGACGCGTCACCGCGCTGGTCCTCCTCGGCGCGGGCCATGCCCTCGACGACGGGGTCGACCGCCTCGAGGTGGCTCGGGTTCGACGCGAGCGTGACGACCAGCTCGTTGCCACCCGGCGACGCGTGCTTCCCGGTCGCGCCGACGTGGTACTTGATGTCGCCCGAACCCTGGGCCGACGTCGGGTCGAGCTCACCCTCGAACTCGCGGAAGATCTGGCCGTACGACTTCCCGACCACGTTGGTGAGCACGTTGAGCCGCCCGCGGTGGGGCATGCCGAGGACCGCCTCTTCCACGCCGTCGTCGGCGGCGGCCGACAGCAGCGTGTCGAGCATCGGGATGGTGCTCTCGGCACCTTCGAGGCTGAAGCGCTTGTGGCCCAGGTACTTGGTGTGCAGGAAGCGCTCGAACGCCTCGGCGGCGACGAGCCGCTCGAGGATCCGGCGCTTCTGCTCGTCCGTCGGCTCCCAGTGGACGCCCTCGGTGCGCTCCTGGATCCACGCCTTCTGGTCGGGCTCCTGGATGTGCATGTACTCGACGCCGATCGTCCGGGCGTACGCATCGCGCAGGAGGCCGAGGATGTCGCGCAGCTTCATGGTGGGCCGACCGGCGAGCCCTCCGGTCGGGAACTCGCGGTCGAGGTCCCAGATCGTCAGGTCGTAGTGGTTGACGTCGAGCTCGGGGTGGGTCTGCGGCTCCTTGCGCCCGAGCGGATCGAGGTTGGCGATGAGGTGGCCGCGCACGCGGTACATGTTGATGAGCTGCTGTACAGCGACGGCCTTCTCGGTCGACACGAACGCCTCGATACGCGGACCGACGTCGACGCTCCAGCGCGCGGGCTCGTAGGGGACGTCGAAGCTGTGGAACAGCTCGTCGTAGAACTCTTCGTAGCCGAGCAGCAGATCGTGCACGACCGAGAGGAAGCGGCCGCTCTCGGCGCCCTGGATGACGCGGTGGTCGTACGTACTCGTGAGCGTGATGACCTTGCTGATCCCCAGGCGCGCGATGGTGCGCTGGTCGGCGCCCTCGTACTCGGCGGGGAAGCCGATGGCGCCGACGCCGATGATGAAGCCCTGGCCGGGCATGAGCCTCGGCACCGAGTGCATGGTGCCGATCGTGCCCGGATTCGTGATCGTGCCCGTCGTGCCGGCGAAGTCGTCCGGGGACACCTTGCCCGAGCGGACCTTGCTGATGGCGTCTTCGTACGCGGCGTGGAAGGCGTTGAAGTCGAGGGTGTCGGCGCGCTTGATGTTCGGCACGAGCAGGGTGCGCGTGCCGTCGCTCTTCTCGAGGTCGACGGCGAGCCCGAGGTTCACGTGCTCGTGGTGCGCCACGCTCGGCTGCCCGTCGACGACCTCGAACGACGAGTTCATGACCGGGACCCGCGCCAGCGCCTTGAGCACCGCGTATGCGATCAGGTGGGTGAAGCTGATCTTGCTGCCGCCGATGCGCGCGAGATGGTTGTTGAGGATCTGGCGGTTGATCTCGAGCAGCTTGGCGGGAACCGTTCGCACCGACGTGGCCGTCGGGACCTCGAGCGAGGCCTCCATGTTCTCGACGATCCGCGCCGACGCGCCGCGGATGGGAACGGGCTCGTCGCCGTCCGCAACCGGCGGCATGGGCTCGACGGTCGGAGGGGCCGGCGGCGGGCCGTCGGCGCGCGGCGGGGCCGGCGCGGGGACAGCCGGCGCGGGGATGGCCGACACCGCGGGCGCGGGGGTGGCCGGTGTGGTCGTCTGCTCTCGACTGGCGAAGAACTCGCGCCACCCCTCGGGCACGCTGGCCGGGTTCTCGAGGTACTGGCGGTGCATCTCCTCCGCGAGACCGGAGTTGGCGCCCAGATCCTCGAATGTCTCTGCCATGGCTCCCTCCCGGGGACCCGTCCCCGTGTCTCGTCGCCGTCGCCCGCGGCGGCCGTCGTGGCTCAGCGGCGCACCAGATCCCCGACCTGGAAGGCCAGGTCGAGCGATTGGCGGGCGTTGAGCCGCGGGTCGCACATGGTCTCGTAGCGCTGCTCGAGGTGGTCGCCGAGGACCTCTTCGGTGCCTCCGAGGCACTCGGTGACGTTCTCGCCGGTGAGCTCGACGTGGACCCCTCCGGGCCAGACGTCGGCGGCGTCACAGGCGGCGAAGAACCCGCGCAGCTCGCGCATCACATCCTCGAAGCGTCGAGTCTTATAACCGCTTTCGTGCACGAAAGTGTTCCCGTGCATGGGGTCGCACGCCCACACGACCGGGTGCCCTGCCATGCGCACGGCGCGCAGCAGCGGCGGGAGCGTCTCGGCGACGCGGTCCGCCCCCATCCGGCTGTAGAGCACGAGCCGGCCCGGCTGGCGAGCCGGGTTCAGGCGCTCGCACAGCGCGAGCACATCCTCGGGGGACACGTCGGGACCGAGCTTGACGCCGACCGGGTTCTCGACGCCGGAGAGGAACTCGACATGGGCGCCGTCGGGCTGCCGCGTGCGCTCACCGGCCCATAGCAGGTGGGCGGAGCAGTCGTACCAGCGATCCGTGAGGCTGTCGCGGCGCGTGAGCATCTCCTCGTACTCGAGGACCAGCGCCTCGTGCGCGGTGAAGAAGTCGACCTGGTGCAGCTGGACCTCGGCGGCGAGGTCGATGCCGCATGCGTCCATGAACCGCAGCGCACGCTCGATCTCCTGCGCGACAGCCTCGTAGCGCTGGCCCTCGCGGCTGGTCGAGACGTACTCCAGGTTCCACTGGTGCACGCGATTGAGATCGGCGAATCCACCCTTCGTGAACGCGCGCAGCAGGTTCAATGTCGCCGCCGACTGGTGGTAGCTGCGCATCAGGCGCTGCGGGTCTGCTTGGCGCGCGGCGGCGTCGAAGGCGAAGTCGTTGACCATGTCGCCGCGGTACGACGGCAGCTCGACACCGTCGCGGGTTTCCGTGGGCACAGTGCGGGGCTTCGCGAACTGCCCGGCGATGCGACCCACTTTCACCGTCGGCACGCCGGTGCCGTAGGTCAGCACGACCGCCATCTGGAGGATCACCTTGAGCTTGTCGCGGATCGAGTCGGCCGAGAACGCGTCGAAGGACTCGGCGCAGTCGCCGGCTTGCAACAAGAACGCGTCGCCCGAGGCCACGGCCGCGAGCGACTCGGTGAGCTGGCGGGCCTCACCCGCGAACACGAGCGGCGGTTGGCGCCGGAGGTCTCCCAGCGCGACCCCGAGCTCGTCGGCGTCCGGCCACTCCGGCTGCTGTCCGGCCGGACGCGCGCGCCAGCTGTCCGGCGTCCACGCGGAGCCGAACATTCGCGGTGGGTCGGTCGACGCCAGGGGCTCGGACATCACAGGTAGCCGCTCCCCGGCGGCGCCTGCGGCGGCGGCTGGCCGGACTCGAGCGCGCGGCGGCGCATCTCGTCCATCTGCGCCTGGGCCGACATCTGCTGGGTGAACAGTGTCGCCTGGATCCCGTGGAAGAGGCCCTCGAGCCAGCCGACGAGCTGCGCCTGCGCGAGCCGCAGCTCGGATTCGGTGGGCGCGTCGCCCGTGAACGGCAGCACGACCTCGCACAGCTCGGCCTTCAGGTCGGGGGAGAGCACCTCTTCGAGCTCGTGGATCGACTTCTCGTGGATCTCTCGCAGGGCGCGTCGTCCGGCGTCGTCGATCGGGGCCCGGCGGACCTCCTCGAGCATGTTGCGGACCATCGAGGCGATCCGGATCAGCTTCGTCGGCCGGGTGACCTGCTCCACCGGCTCGCCGTCACCCGGGGATGGCGGCGACGGCGGCGCCTGGACCACCTCGGGCTGGACGCGCTCGGGCGCGGCTCTCGGGTCCTCGTCCACAGTGTCCTCTCCCTCCGGATCTCTCGGCTGAGTCGTCCGGAGCGTGTCCCAGGATAGAAGGTGTCCCGGACGGCGCTCCCAGGGTTCACCCCGCGGCGACGGCGGCTCTGCCGACCGGCGCGGCAGAGCCGGAGCTTGCGACGGCGTCAACTAATTGTCGAGGGTTCCCTCGCGCACACCGGGAGGCACTCGTCCACGCGCGCCCTCGGTGCGCGGGCCGGGGACGTCGTGGAACTGGTAGGGCTCGGGCTCTCGCCCCGGCTGGCAGACCCAGCATTCGCCCGTTCGCCCACTTGTCACGATGCGGAACACCGCCTCGGCGATCTGGCTCGGCGGCATGATCGGGAAGTTCGCCTCGCGCAGCATCCGCCGGGCGTCCTCGCTCATGATCTTCGTGTCGGTCATCCCGGGATTCACGGTGTTGGCGGTGATCCCCTTCGCGAGCAGCGACGGGGCGATGCTGCGGACGAAGCCGACGACTGCATGCTTGGTCAGGTCGTAGACGGGATCGGGTGGGAACGGGATCAGCCCGGCCAGCGACGACGTCGCGACGATTGCGCCGCCACCCCGACGCTCCATCGCCCGGGCCGCGGCCCGCGCACCGTAGACGACGCCGTCGACGTTGACCCGCATGATCAGCCGGTACAGGTCGTCGGGCAGCGTCTCGATGTCGGCGTGGCCGATCGCGATGCCGGCGTTGAGGAACGCGATGTCGACTCCGCCGAGCTCGCGCTCGCACGTGGCGAACGCGGCGTCGATCTCGTGCGGCTCACCGACGTCCGCGCGATGGAACACGCCGTCGACCGACTCGGCCACCGCGCGACCGGCGTCGTCGGTGAGGTCGACGACGCAGATGCGGGCGCCCTCGGATGCGAGTCGCTCCGCCGTGGCCTGTCCGATCCCCGACGCTGCCCCCGTGACGAGCGCGACCTTGCCGTGCAGTGCCGCCATGGATCCATCCTATGGTCGCCGTCGCAAGCTCCGGCTGTGTGTCCCTGGCCGCGGTCGCAAGCTCCCGCTCTGCACGGCAGTCGGCAAAACCGCTGCCGGAGCGGACGACGGCCGGCAAAGCCGCCGTCGCCGCGGGCTACGCCGCCACCGCGAGGCGCACAGCTGCGGCATCCCGCCGGGGACGGAGTAGGACAGCTCAGCCGTCGTCGCCGGCGTCCCCGCTGCGCCCGTGCTTCCAGTAGCCGCGCACTGAGGTCTGGGCGCGCGCCATGCCGCGGTCGTCGAACAGGTGGCGCCGGATGCGCTGCACCGCCGCGGCCTCACCGGCCGCCCACACGCTGGTCTCGGGATCGAGGTCCGCGGCGCGGACGGCGGCGACGAGCGCGTCACCCGGGGACGCGCCCACCGGGAGCTCGTGCCACTCGACGGTGGCATGCGGGTGGTGGGGGAGCGGAAGCTCGGCGTCGGCGTGCGCGATCTCGACGTGAACTCGGACCGGCGTGTCGGGAGGGAGGTCCTGGAGCACCTGGCTGATGGCGGGGATGGCGGTCTCGTCGCCGGCGAGGAGAAACGAGGGCGCGTCGGGATCGATTGCGTATCCGCGGCCGGGCCCGGCGATTGCGGCCGCGTTGCCGGGCTCGGCGGCCACCGCCCACTCGGATGCGGCTCCCTTCCCGTGGACGACGATCTCGAGATCAATCTCCCGTGCCTCGGGGTCGACCCGGTACGGCGTGAACGTACGGATCGTGGGTCGTCGGCCGTCGGGCAGGAGGAACTCGTTGCCGTTCCAGGTCGGGGCGACGAGCTCGGGGGCTCCCGGTGACGGGAGCAGCAGCCGCACGCTCGCCGCCGGCTGTTCGACGGTCAGGCCCTCGAGCTCAGCGCCCGCGAACGTGATCCGGATCAGGCGGGGGGTGACCGCCTCGACGCCGCGCACCGACACGGAACGAAACCGCGGCGGCTCGCGCCGGCCCCGAACCGACGCCGGGCGCTCAGGCCGACTCATCGCGAGGAGCGTCCATCGCTGAAGCCGGCGCCCAACATTCCGGCCGGGACCAGCGCTCGTACCGGGTCGGCGTTCATCGGAGTCGCCGGCGCATCTCGTGGGTGACCGAGCTCACGAGGAGCAAACCGACGGCAAAGGGAAGTAGCCACCACCAGTTGACGTCGTGGTGTGCGACGACGAAAACGCAGCTGATTGTGGCGACGACGCCGACGGCGAGTCGCCAGTCGTCACCGATGAGGAAGTCGTACCAGAACTTCCCGAATTGCGCGAGCCACTTCATGGCGCCACCGCCTCGGGGACCTCTGCTGATCTGCGCACGACCGCGACAAGGCCGAACGCCACGACCACGACGAACACGATGAGCCCCAGCAGCGACAAGTCAGCTCCTGGCCAGTTGATGCCCGCGCCCTCGGCGCTCCAGAAGATCCCGAACGCTGTGAGCATCACGCCGACGCCGAACTTCAGAGTGTTCTCGGGTACTCGCGTCAGTGGCGCGTGCACGATCAGCCCGGCGACCAATACGACGACCAACGCGGCACTCGCGCCGACCGCTGCCAATCCGACATTGCCTTGAGT
>JBKPDN010000259.1:0-7311 GCA_046727875.1 Actinomycetota bacterium
GCGGAACCAGCCGAGCGTGTCCTCGACCCCCCACGACTCGGCCAGCCGGCCGTCGACGACCCTGTAGACGGTGGTACCCGGCTTGGCGTAGTGCTGGCCGTCGGCGTCGATGCCGAGGAACGGCTGGCCGGTGAGGGTGCCGCGCTCCGTGTAACGCATCACGATCTTGTCGCCTTCGACGACCAGGTCCTCGATCGTGATCGCCACGTCGGGGAACGACCGGCGCAGGAACGTGCACGCCCGCACGTACGTGTCGCGCCCGACGTTCGCCTTGCCTTCGGCGCCGTAATACGCGGTGTAGTCGTCGGCCATCGTCGACTGGCAGACGGTCCAGTCGTCCCGATTGAACCCGTCCTCGATGTGGTGGCGCACGAGTGCGCGGAGCTCCTCCGGCGTCACGTCGGCCGGCGCCTCAGGACGCGGGATCGGGCGCCACCGGCGCGGCCGACTGCTGCGCGCGCAGGCACTCCTCCTGGCGGGCAGCGATGCGACGGGTTACGACGATCGCGAGCACCGAGGCGAGGATCGCCCCGACGGCTCCGATGATGCGCAGGATGTCGTCGCGCCGCACCTTTTCGGGCTCGTCGGGACTCACGTCGCCGCCGGAGCTGGCGATCGCGCTTGGGACGATGAAGATCACCGCCGTCACCAGCCACGCCCAGATCGCGCCGAGGGTCGACGAGCGACGCCAGTTGGGATCGCCGCGTGCGACTGACGGGTCCGATCCGCGCCACACGTCGTCGAGGATGATGAACGGGATCACCCACCACGCGATCGGGATGAACCAACCGCCGATCGCCCAGCCCGGCCCGAGCCTCGGGTTCTGGCGTCCCAGCGCCTCGTTGTTCTTCGCAGCGCGGTACAGCCAGACGATCAGCAGGACGAACGTCGCGAGCCCGACGAGCCCCGAGAGGAAGATCATCGCGGCCGGGAGCGAGTTGGCGTCGTTGACGACCTTGCTGTCGGTGACGAAGCCGCTTTGCTCATTGTCGCTCAGGACCGAGAGATGGTGGATGACGCCGATGATCAGCACCACGGTCAGCGCGATGTGAACCGAGAACAGCCACGTCAGCGCGGTCGTGAGGCCTCGGATGCTGCGCCACGTCGCCGGCGCCGCGCCACCACCGGCAGGCGCGCCGCCCGGCGAAGGTGACGTCCCTTCGGCGTAGTAGCCGGGTGGCGCCGACGGCGGCGGGGGTGCAGGGATCGGCGGGTCGGAGTCGGGCGGGAGAGGCGGCGGCGTCGGGCTCATGTCCGGAACAGTACGCGCGGCAAGGTTTCGCCCGCGTCGCCGTCGAATGACAGACTCGATGTCCTCGCGACGCAGGAGCAGTGCATGCCGCCCGAGAAGCTCCAGTGGAAAGAGCTCTACCAAGAGGTGGTGACGACGGGACTGTGCACGGGGTGCGCGGGCTGCGTCATCGTCTGCCCGCACGACGTGCTCGGCTACAACGACGAGAACGGCGTGTACCGGCCCTTCCAGTTCGAGGAAGGCTGGGGCCCCGACAACTGCAGCCACGGTGAGAAGGGCTGCACGAGCTGCACGCGTGCCTGCCCGCGCTTCCGGGCCTGGGAGCCCGAGATCGACGAGTTCATGTTCGGGCGGACGCGCCAGCCCGACGAGGTCGACGGCATCTCGAAGGACATCGTCCTCGCCCGCGCCACCGACCCGGTGCTCGCCGAGGTCGGCCAGGACGGCGGGCTCGTCTCGGCGATCCTGCTCTACGCGCTCGAGAACGACGTGATCGACGCCGCGCTCGTCTCGTACCTCGAGGGTGACGGCTCGACGTGGAAGGCCGTGCCCGGCGTCGCCCGCACCAAGGAGGACATCATCGCCTCCGCCGGCAGCCGGTACACCTACTCCGCGAACACACTCGCCTACGACGATGCGATCGAGAGCGGCGCCGAGCGCATCGCCCTGGTCGGTATGAGCTGCCAGAGCTCGGCCCCGCCGGTGATGAAGCAGCGCAAGGCGGGCAAGGTGGCCCGCCGCCTGTCGTTGAACATCGGCCTGCTCTGCTCGAAGACGTTCGACGACGCGATCTTCGAGGAGCTGTTCGAGGCCAAGTACGGGCTGAAGCGGGCCGAGATCAAGAAGATGAACGTGAAGGGGCGCATGCAGATCTGGACGCATGACGACCGCTACGTCGAGGTGCCGCTGAAGGAGTGCCACGCCTACACCCGCGAGGGCTGCAAGATGTGCCCGGACTTCGCCGCCGAGCACGCCGACATCTCCACCGGCGGTATCGGGGCGTTCAACGACTGGACGCTCACGTTGGTGCGGACGGACGTCGGTCGCGACCTGATGGAGGGCCTGCAGCGCGACGGGTGGATCGAGGTGCGCCCCGGCGACGACGATCCCGGCGCCATCGAGCTGCTGCGCAAGCTGTCGAAGAAGCAGCGCGCCCGGTGGCCGGAGTTCGCGCCCATCGAGTCACCCAAGCTCGTCGGCGCCTAATCGGTCGCCGTCGCAAGCTCCGGCTCCTGCGGCGACGGTCGGCAAAGCCGCCGCCGCGGCCTAACCGGTCGCCGTTCGCAGCCGGTACTCTTTCGCCCGGCGTGCCGGGAAGTCTGGTCGGCGTTGACTCGTCAACGCGCCGAAGGGACTTCCGATGACCGGTCGCCGGACCCATATTCGCATTCCCGTCGCCGGTCGCTACATCACGCCGCTCGGTGACGAGTTCGCTTCGGTCGAGGCGCTCGGTGGGATCGTCCTCGTCGCCGCAACGCTCGCCGCGCTCGTATGGGCGAACAGCCCGTCGAGCGACTCGTACACACGTCTCTGGGACTACGAGCTCGTGATCGGCGTCGGCCGCTTCGCGATCGGCGAGTCGATCCGCCAGTGGGTGAACGAGCTGCTCATGGCGCTGTTCTTCTTCGTCGTCGGGCTCGAGATCAAGCGCGAGCTCGCCGAGGGCGAGCTGAACGACAGGCAGAAAGCGCGGCTGCCGGTCCTCGCGGCGTTGGGAGGAATGCTCGTACCGGCCGTCATCTTCCTGGCGTGGAACGTCGGTGGTCACGGCGAGAAGGGCTGGGGCATCCCGATGGCGACCGATCTCGCGTTCGCACTCGGCGTCCTCGCGCTCTTGGGCACCAGGATCGTTCCGGGCTTGAAGATGTTTCTGCTCACCCTGGCGATCGTCGACGACATCGGCGCCATCGTCGTGATCGCGCTCTTCTACTCGGGAGGCATCGAGCCCGCGTGGCTGGGCGGCGCCGCCGCTTCCCTGCTCGTCGTCGTGCTGATGCGCCGCGTCGGCGCGCGACACCCAGTGCTGTACGTGGCGCCCGCACTCGTGTTGTGGGTGTGCACGTTCGAGTCGGGCGTTCACGCCACGATCGCGGGTGTCGCCCTCGGCGTGCTCACACCGGCGGGTACCTTCCGCGGTCGGCGCGTCCTCGACCATCTCGAGCACAGGCTCCACCCGTGGACGAGCTTTCTCGTCGTCCCCGTGTTCGCCCTCGCCAACGCCGGCATCGCGATCAGCTTCGACGTGGTGCGAGACGCGGCGTCGAGTCGGATCACGTGGGGTGTGGTGACGGGTCTGGTGGTCGGCAAGATCGTCGGCATCTCGGCGGCGACGGGGCTCGGCCTGCGGCTGCGCCTGGGCAAGCTCCCCGACGGCGTCGCGTTCCGCCATGTGCTCGGCATCGGCGCCGTGGCCGGCATCGGCTTCACGGTCTCGCTCTTCGTCGCCGACCTCTCGTTCATCGGCTCGAGGCTCAGCGACGCGAAGCTCGGGATCCTCGCGGCCTCGGTGGTCGCCGGTGTGCTCGGCAGCGGAGTGCTCCTCCGAAGGGCACGACGTACGCTGCCCGCCGGAGGTGGATGATGCAGGGAAATCCCAAGATCATGGAGTCGCTCGCCGACATGCTCGCCTCGGAGCTGTCGGCGGCGAGCACGTACTTCGTCCACGCCAAGATGCGCGACAACTGGGGATACCCAGAGCTGGCCAAGCGCGCGTACGACGATTCGATCGACGAGATGCGTCACGCCGAGAAGCTCATCGAGCGCATCATCTACTTCGAGGGAACGCCCAACCTCCAGCGGCTCAACCGGATCCGGGTCGGGTCGGGCGTGACCGACCAGTTCGAGAACGAGCTCGCGCTCGAGAAGGCGACCGTCGACGCGTTGGTCGCCGCCATCGCGCTCTGCCGCGAGGTCGGGGACGACGGGTCGCGCCTCATCTTCGAGCCGATGCTCGCCGACGGCGAGCAGTCGATCGACTGGCTCGAGACCCAGCTCGACCTGATCCAGAAGCTCGGGGAGTCGACGTACCTCGCGCAGCACATCCGCGGTCAGGAATGAGCGTCGCCGCCCTCGTCGGTGACCTCCTCGACCGCTCGAAGATCGAGGCCGCGGTACCCGGCGCCCGTTTCGCCGCCGCGCCCGACGATTGCGCCGGGGCGGACGCGGTCGTCATCGACGTGAAGGCGCACCCCGACACAGTGGCCGCGGTCCGGAAGCTCTTCCCGGCTGCGCGCATCGTCGCCTACGGGCGTCATGACGACCCCGGCGCCCTCGACGCGGCTCGGGCGGCCGGCGCCGACGTCGCCCTCCCCCGATCCCGTTTCTTCCATGACCCCGCCGCCGCCGTGGAGACGGGGACGTAGCAGCC
Source organism: Actinomycetota bacterium (assembly GCA_046727875.1). GTDB lineage: Bacteria > Actinomycetota > Acidimicrobiia > IMCC26256 > JACDBD01 > JALZAA01. The sequence continues at coordinate 4,620 of JBKPDN010000259.1, forward strand.
ACAAGGGTTAGGGGTAACCCGGATCGGGTAAGAACAGTCCGATCCAGTTAGTGACCAGCTCCTCCTCGATCCTCCCGCGCCTCGAAGCCTCCGCCGAGAGCGGACACGCGATCACTTTCGTCGGCTCGGCGGGCGCCGACGGCCGTGAGCGGGTTGAGTGGGGCCGCCTCCACGAGGACGCCCGGGCCATGGCCGCCGCCCTCCAGGCCCGTGGGATCGGGCCGGGCAGCCACGTGGCGCTGCTCGGCGCGACGACCCGGCCCTTCGTCACCGCTGTGGAGGCGACGTGGCTGGGCGGCGCGGCCGTGGTCGTGCTGCCCCTCCCCATGCGACTGGCGTCGATCGAAGATTTCGTCGCCCAGACGCGCCGCCTCATCGTCCACGCCGACGCCCAGGTCGTCGTGATCGACGCCCAGCTGAGCGAGTTCCTCGACCCCCAGCCGGGTGACCCGCCGATCGTGGGGCTCGACGAGCTGCGCGGCGCCCCCGGCGCGTACGAACGCCCCGCCGACGACCCCGATGCGCTGGCGATCCTCCAGTTCACGAGCGGGTCGACCGCGGACCCCAAGGGCGTGATGGTGCCGCACCGCTGCATGACAGCCAACCTCGACGCCGCCGTCGAAGCCACCAACCTCGATGCCGAAGCCGACACGATCGTGTCCTGGCTGCCCCTGTACCACGACATGGGGCTCATCGGGCTGCTCGGCGCGCCCATGACCAACGGCTTCGACCTCGTGCTCGCCTCGCCGCAGGACTTCTTGGCCGCGCCGGCGCGCTGGATGGAGTGGATGTCGGAGTTCGACGCCACCGCAACGGCTGGCCCGAGCTTCGCGTACGCGCTCGCAGCTCGAGCGCTACGACGCCTCGACCGCCTCGACCTGTCGCGCTGGCGGATTGCCCTGAACGGGGCCGAGCCCATCGACCCGGACGCGGTCGAGGCGTTCCTCGCCGCCGGTGCCGGGCACGGGCTCGACCCGCGCGCCGCGTTCTGCGCCTTCGGCATGGCCGAAGCCACGCTGGCGGTGACCTTCCCGACGCCGGGCGCCGGCATGCAGGTCGACACCATCGACCTGCGCGTGCTCGAGACGGACCGGTACGCGGCGCCCGTCGACGACGCTGGGCCCGCGGCCCGCCGTCTCCCGCGCCTGGGCCGGCCGCTGCGCGGTTTGGACCTGCGCGTCTGCGATCCGACGACCGGGCAGGCGATGCGGGATCGGGAGGTCGGTGAGATCGAGCTGCGGGGCAGTTCGATCACGCCCGGGTACTACGGCAATCCGCAGGTCATGGCCGACGCCCGCCGCGGCGAGTGGTACCGCACGGGCGACCTCGGCTACGTGGTCGACGGCGAGCTCGTCGTGTGCGGCCGCCTCAAGGACGTGATCATCGTCGGCGGACGCAACGTGTTCCCCGAGGACGTCGAGCGGGCGGCCGAGACGGTCGAGGGCGTGCGAGCGGGGAATGTCATCGCGTTCGGGACCGAGGGGCGACGCGGTCGCGAGGCCGTGGTGGTCGTCGCCGAGACCAAGCTCGACGAGTCCGCGCCCGTCCGCGCGGCGGTCGCCGCTCGGGTGACCGACGCCGTCGGCGTGCCACCGGAGGACGTCGTGCTCGTCCGTCCCGGCACGCTGCCCAAGACGTCGTCGGGCAAGCCGCAGCGGTCCCTGTGCCGCCGGCGCTATCTGGGCGACGAGCTCACCTCCGTCTGAGAAGTCTCGCGTCGGGTACCGACCCGAGGGCTGCCAGAATGGCCGTCCTCCAGGCAGGACGACCGGAGCCTCTCGAGCATGAAGACCGACGTCGCACCGGTATCGCCGCCATCCCCTGACGCGCCATCGACGGCGCCCGAGCAGCGCGCCGCGCAACGGCGCTCCACCCTCCGTCTCTTCGCCGTGTTGTTGCTGCTGACGGCGGCTCTCCGGGCCCCGGCGTTCGTACGCGACGTGTTCAATTCCGACGAGACCTTCCTCGCCACGCAGGCGGAGGTGATCAGCGACGGCGGCAAGCTCTACGAGGAGGCCGCCGACCGCAAGCCCCCGCTCGTGCCCTACCTCTACGCGGCGACGTTCGCGGTGTTCGGCACCACCGCGCTGTGGTCGGTGCGAGTCGTGGCCATGCTGGCCGTCGCCCTCACCGCACTGTTGCTCGCGCTCGAGGCGCGGCGGCGCTACGGCAACCGCGCCGCGTGGATCGCCGGCGTGCTCATGGTGATGGCTTCGGTCGCGTTCGCGCCCCAAGACGGCCAGGCGGCCAACTTCGAGGTCTTCATGCTGCCGGCCATGACGGCAGCGGTGCTGCTCGCGCGCCGCGGCCGCGGCGTCTCGTCCGGCGTCGCCGTCGCATTCGCCACGCTCGCGAAGCAGACGGGCGCGGCGACGCTGATTCCGGTCCTCTACCTGCTGTGGAAGCAGCGCGGCCGGCGCGGCGCGGCCGATGCGCTGGGAGGATTCACGGTGCCGCTCGCGCTCGTCGCGATCGCGGTCGGCCCCGGCGAGCTGCTGTTCTGGACCCTGAGCGGCAACGGCAGCTATCTCGGCATCACCCGCCACTTCGGAGCGGTCCTGCTGGCGCTGCTCCTCATGACGGCAGGGTTCGCGGTCGCGAACCTGCCGATCGTGTGGACGCTGCCGCGCGCCTGGCGGGAGCGCCATACCGCCGGGAGCGGCGACACCGACCTGTGGCTCTGGCTCGTGTC
>JBKPDN010000260.1:0-8006 GCA_046727875.1 Actinomycetota bacterium
CTCCGGCCCGGCGTGAAGGAGCACTACTTGAGTTGGCTCTCGGAGCAGCGTCCCGATCTGCTCGACCAGCATGCGCGCTTGTACCCCGGGTCGTACGCGCCGAAGCGCGAGCGGGAGCGCGTCGCCCAGCTCGTCCGCGATCTCGTCGCGAAGCACCGCGCCGGACGCGGCCCGGCCCCGCTCCCCCGGCTGTCGAGTCGCTTCGACCCCGCCTGAGGCATCACACTCGTGCCGAATGCCCGACTCCCCGTCCGAGCCCGTCGACGAGTCGACCCCCCCGCCCACCTCGCTCGACGTCGACCGGACGGAGGGCTTGACGGCCATGTGGCCGGACGGGACAAGCACCCACTTCACGCTCGAAGAGCTGCGGGTGAACTGCCCGTGCGCGGAGTGCCGCGGGCTGCGCGAGCGCGGGCTCCCCGTGTGGCCGAAGCCGGTGTCACCCCAGCCCCTCCGGGCCGAGGACGCCGAGCTCATCGGCGCCTGGGGCATCACGTTCACCTGGAACGACGGCCACACCACGGGCATCTTCTCGTGGACGCTGCTGCGGCAGTGGCGGGACCTCGACGCCCGTCCCCAAGACTGATCCGGAGGCCGTGCCGGCTGCCGGGACTCGCCTGGTCCCCATCTATCCTGGCGCCATGACGTGCGGGTCGTGCGGCGCAAATGCGCCGGAGGAGGCCCGGTTCTGCCCGTCCTGCGGGCACACGCTGGTGGCCCGGCCCGACGAGCGCCGCATCGCCACCGTCGTCTTCGCCGACCTCGTCGGGTTCACCACCTTCTCGGAGTCCGCCGACCCCGAGAGCGTCAAGAACCTCGTCGACCGGTGCTTCGAGCGACTCGTGGCCGACGTCACCGCCTTCGGCGGACAGGTCGACAAGATCGTCGGCGACGCCATCGTGGCGCTGTTCGGCGCCCCCGTGGCCCACGAGGACGACGCCGAGCGGGCGGTCCGGGCTGCGCTCCAGATGCAGCGGACCCTCGCCACCCTCCGCCAGGACCTCCGCGTCAGCGCGGAGATGCGCGTCGGCGTGAACACGGGTGAGGTGCTCGTCGGCGCGATGCGCGCCGCGGGCGAATACACAGCCATGGGCGACGTCGTGAACACCGCCAGCCGCCTCCAGGCAGCCGCCCGCCCGGGCCAGGTCCTCGTCGGCCCGCTCACACATGAAGCGACGCGGCGGGTCGTGCGCTACGAGCCGCTGGGCGCGCTCGTCGTCAAGGGTCGCGAGGAGCCGGTCGAGGCGTGGACGGCCGAGGAAGTCATCGCACTCCCCGGGCAGCGACCCAAGCACACGCGCGCGTCGCTCGTCGGACGCGACCCGGAGATGTCGCTCCTGCGCCGGATGCTCGATGCCGCGTTCAACCGCCAGCGCGCCCAACTCGTGCTGCTGTTCGGTGAGGCCGGCGTGGGCAAGAGCCGCCTGGCCGTCGAGCTCGCCACCATGGCGTACGAGGACCGGCACGCCACCGTGCTCAAGGCGCCGTGCCTCCCGTACGGCGAGGCCAACGTGTGGTGGCCGATGGCGGAGGCGATCAGGCACACGTGCGGCGTCGAGCTGGACGACTCCACCAACGATGCCCGCCAGAAGGTCGAGTCGACGGTCGCGCGAGTGACGGAGCGTGATCCGAACGACGCGCACGTCGAGCGGATCTCGGACGGGCTCCTGTACCTGCTCGGCCGCTTCGGCGAACGCGCCGACGTCGACCCGGCGCGAGCGCGCGGCGAAGCACTGTGGTCGGTGCAGGCATACCTCGAAGCGCTCGCGCGATCGGCCCCGCTCGTGCTCGTGCTCTCCGACCTCCACTGGGGCGACGATGTAGTGCTCGAGCTCGTCGACCGGTTGCTCGCCGGCCTGCGCGGGCTCCCGTTCATGTTGGTGGCGACGGCGCGTCCCGAGCTCGAAGAGCGCTGGACGCCGGCGCCCGGTCGTCACAATGTCGCCGTCATCCATCTCGATCCGCTCGACGCCGACGCCACGGCCACCCTCGTCGAGACACACCTGGCCGAGCACGCGACCGCCGAGCTCATCACCGAGATCCAGGACCGCAGCGGCGGCAACCCGCTCTTCATCGAGGAGCTTGCCGCGCTGATCCGCGACTCCGGGGGGACGCTCGACGGCGACGGCGCGCGCACCCTCGGGTCCGGCGATCTGCCGGTCACGCTGCGCGGGTTGGTCGCGGCGCGGCTCGACGCGCTGACGACGATCGAGCGCTCGGTGCTCGAGGACTGCGCCGTCGTCGGATCGAGCGGTCCGATCGACGCCGTCGTCGGCCTCGGCGATGCCCAGTCGCTCGCCGGCGCCGAGCGCGCCCTCGCTGGGCTTGCCGACCGCGACCTCGTCGTCCTCGAGGACGGCGAGTTCGCGTTCAAGTCCGAGCTGATCCGCGAGGTCGCGTACGGCACGCTCACGAAGGCGGAGCGAGCTCGACGTCACGCGGCGCTCGCCGGGTGGCTGGCCGACCGCTGCCGCGGGGACGACGAGCCCGTCGACCCCATCGCGCATCACTTCGGGGTCGCGGCGGAGCTCGTCAACGAGCTCGGTCGCGTCGACGGTGTCCCCGCCGACCTCCGCTCCCGGGCCGTCACCGCGCTGGAGCAGGCCGCGATGCGCGCCGAGCAGGTGGAGGCGTGGCCCCGAGCCCAGCGCCGCTATGAGCAGGCGCTCGCCGTCGTGCCCGACGATGCCCCCAATGACACCCGGTGGCGGCTGCGGCTCGCCCACGCGCAGGCTCGGGTCGAGCAGCGCGACCTCGACGGCACCCGCGACGAGATCGCCGAGTTGCTCGACGCGGCCCGCACGGCCGAAGACCGCGTCGCCGCGGCTCGGGCGTTGACGGTGCTCGCCGACTGCGAGCAGAAGGAGGGCAACCTCATCGGCTCGGACGCCACGTACGAGCTGGCGGTGGCCGAGTGGCGCGCCCTGGGCGACGACCAGGGCACGGCCAACGCGTTGCGCGGCCGCGGCTTGACGCTGCTGTTTCGCGGCGAATTCGATGACGCCGAGTCCGCGATCAGCGAGGCGCTGGCAAAGTTCCAGGAGATCCCGGACCGCCGGGGCGAGGCGTGGGCGCTACAGAACCTGGCCTGGATCTCGTTCACGCGTGGGCGCCCCGAGGAAGCCGAGGAGCGCATCAACCAGTCGGCGGCTGCGTTCGCCGAGATCGGCGACTGGGGCGGGCTCTCGTGGGCGCTCGGGCTCCTCGCGTGGGTGCGGTTCAACCAAGGCCAGCTGGCCGAGGCGGAGCAGCTCGCGTCGGACGTCTTGCGCGAGGGCGCCGAGTCGGCCAACCGGTGGGCGAACGGGATGATGGGCGTGCTGCTCGCCAACGTCGCCATGTGGACCGGCCGGCCGGCGGTCGCGATCGATCGGTCGCTAGAGGCGCGCGGGCTCTTCCAGGAGATCGGCGACCGGTGGGGCGAGGTGATGTCCATTGCGCCCGCGGCCCGCGCGCTCGGCGCGTTGGGTCGCATCGACGAGGCGGAGGCACTCCACGACGAGGTCGCGTCGTTCACGGACGAGCTCGGCGATCGGAGTCTGGTCGCGATTCCCGCGGTCGTTGCCGGCGCGCTCGCCTCGCACATCGGCGACGCCGAGCGCGCACGACATGAGTACCAGACGGGGCTCGACGCGTGGAACGACGAACAGAGCATCGGGACGCAGGAGCAGCGCGTCGGCATGAGCCGAGCCCTGCTGCAGTGCGGCAACGTCGCGGAAGCGCTGTCGCATCTCGACGTCCCCCGCGACGACAGCGACGCGCTCCTCGTCGCCAGCGGCGGTGTCGAGGCCCTGGTGCTCGCGGCAGCGGGGCAGCCCGACCGGGCGGTCGCGATCACGGATCGGGCGAACGCCGTTCCGATCGGCAGCTATTTGGACCACCTCGAAGCGTGGATCGCCCGCGGCCTCGCGTGCGCGCAGCTGGGCGACGACGCGTGTGCGCGCGAGGCGTGCGCGACGGCGCTGGCCCTCGCCGACGGGACCGAATCGCCCCTCGACCAGGCCCTGGCGCGGCTTGCACACGCGCACGCGCTGCGGGTGCTCGGCGATCCGGAAGCCGAGACGGTGGGCACCGAGGCGCGGGCCCGGCTCGACGCGCTCGGTCTGCCGGCCACCGGGTGGGAGACGGCGTTCCGCCTCGCGGCCACCGGAGGACGCGAGCTCAGCCCGCGGGACACCACGGAAGTCGCCTGACGGGACTCAGCTCGCCAGCAGCCGGTCCAACACGCGGCGGCACGCGAGGCCGTCGGCGAAGCTCGGCACCACCGGCTCGCCGTCGCGGACGGCGTCGCGCACCAGCTCAGCCCACCGGCGCATCGGGACCAGGTGCGGATCGTCATTCTTCCGGGAGCCGAGGAACTCGCCACCGAGCTCCTCGCGTGACCCGTCGGCGCGCCGCCAGACCACCTTGGCGTCGGCGACGATCTCCAGCACCCCGTCGGAGCCCGTCACGACGATGCGGTGGGCGACCGAGGCGGGGGCCGACGACGAGCTGTCCAGCACCGCTGTCGACCCCGATTCGAAGTCGAGCCACGCCGTGAACGCGTCCTCCGCGTCGACTGCTCTCGGCGTGCCTTCGGAGTCCGGACGCTCCGGGATCGTGATCCTGCATCGCGCCGTCGCGTCCCGGACGTCGCCGAGCAGCCAGCGGAGCGCGTCGACCGCGTGCGAGCCCCACGCGCCGACCCACCCCCCACCGCGGGAGCGGTCGAAGAGCCAGCCGTACTCGCGTAGCGGCCGGCGGAACACGGCGCCGGTGTACGTCCACTGCACGTGCGCCACATGCCCGATCGCGCCGTCGTGCACGAGGTCATACACACGCCGGCGGGCGGGGTGGTGGCGGAACTCGAAGTTCACGGCGTGCACCACCTCGCCCGCTTCGGCCTGCTCGAGCATGTCCTCCGCCTCGGCAGCGTTGACGCCGAACGGCTTGTCGCAGAGGACGTGGTGACCGGCGCCGACCGCGGCGCGGACGTGTTCGGCGTGCAGGAACGGCGGCGAGTGCACCGACACGAGGTCGAGATCGCGCCGGCACAGCTCCCGCACGGCGGTCCCGTCGCGCGCGCTGACGACGTCGACGACCTCACAACCGTCGGTCGCCGCGAACACCGGTGCGACGACGCGGGCGCCGAAGCCGGTGCCGATCACCCCGACGCGGATCGCGCTCGTCACTCGCCCGCGGTCCCGGGCCCGAGGTCCGCCCGAACGTCGTCCGCACCCAGGTGGAGCCGAGCAAGGAAGAAGTGCCCGAGGGGGCCGATGCTCAACGCGAACAGGACCGTGCCCACGCCGACGTTCCCGCCAAGGAGCCAACCGGCGAGGAGCGCCGTGACCTCGAGGACGGTGCGGACCGCCCAGAGCCGGTAACCCTTGGTGGCGATGGCCGTCATCAAGCCGTCGCGCGGGCCGGGCCCGAGCCCGGCCCCGATGTAGAGCCCCATGCCGAGCGCGGTGACGACGATCCCGACCAGCAGCAACGGGATCCGGGCCGCGAGGGTTTCGGGCTCGGGGAGCACCAAGAGCGCGAGGTCGATCACCAGACCGACCGTCAGCGCGTTGACCACGGTCCCGATGCCGGGGCGCTGCCGGAGCGGGATCCAGAACACGAGGATGAAGAGCCCGACGACGATCACCACCGTGCCGAAACTCAACCCGGTCTGCTTCGCGATGCCCTGATGGAGCACGTCGTACGGGCTCACGCCGAGACGCGCCTGCAGCGTCAGGGCGATCCCGAGCCCGAGGACGGGGATGCCGACGAGCAGGCGCGGCAGCCGGCGGCGCAGGTCGCGCCAAGTCGGGATGGTGACGACGTCGAGCGAGACGTCCCCGGCAACGGACGCGCCCATGGGAGAACGACGGTACACGTCGCGGTCCGGCGCGCTACACGCCCGTGCCGGGCTGCACGGCGCGCTGGGTCTCTTGGAACGCGTTCGGGGCGGCCGGCCGTCCGAGAATCCGAGCCAGCGCCGCCGCGTGGCGCGCCTCGGCGCCACCGACGCTCATGGCAGCGACGTTGAAGCTCTTGTCACCGAACGCCCCCATGGTCCCCTGGTAGGTCTGGGCGAGGACGGTCTCCACGTCGAGGGCGAGCGACACCACGCCCGTCTCGTCCCGCAGGCCGCGTATCTCGGGTTGCAGCTGCCCCAACAGAGTGGGATTCGGGTCGTCGAACGGCGTGCCGCGGAGGTCCGTCGTCGTGCCCTCGAACAAGGCGGCGTGTTCCTGGTGGTGGGCGCGGAACTGCTTGGCCAGATCAGCGACGGCGGGCGTGGTCAGGAGGCCGGAGTCGAGGCCCGTCGTGTACACGACGACGGCCACCGCTTCGAGGGACGACAGGGTCCGCATGATCGTGATGTCCGCCCGTCGGCCCGCCGCACCACCCGTGGTGTCCTTCGCCGCCTTGCTGCTGCCGCCGCCGATGCAGGCGCTGAGGATGGCGCCCATCGACGCCGCTCCGCCGATCTGCAGGAACCGGCGCCGGGTGATGCGTGCGAGCGAGCGGCCGAGCTCCGCTTGCATGGGTCAGGGGGCCGGGAACTGGTCCGGCTTCAGAGCCTGGTCCTGGTTCTCGAACGTCGGGAACGTCGCCCTCGGGTTCTTGCCGACGAGCTCCGCGAGCGCGACGGCGTGCTCCGACTCGACCGGCAGGATCGACGCGGCCAGCCGGAGTGCGTCCGGCGCCTCGGGCGCGCCGAGGACGAACAGGTAGGTCGAGGCGGCCTCGTTCTCGAGCCCGAGCACGACTTCGAGCGCGGCGTTCTCGTCGGGCGCGTTCCGTATCTGCGTCCGGAACCGGCCGGCGAGCTTCGCGTTGGGTGCGCTCGCGGCGCCGCTGCCGGCCGCATCGCCGAGCGCGCGGGCGTGCTCTTGGTGGTGTGTCGCGAACGTCGTCGTCGTGTCGACGGCGGTCGGTGTCGTGACCTTTCCCGTGGCCGCGAGCTCCTGGTACGCCTGTGCGAGCGCGAGCTCGACGCTCTGCGTGAATGCCGCGATGCCCGCGTCGCCGGATGCCTGCGCCATGCGCCGGTTACCGTAGCCGCATGGACATCGGATTCATCGGTCTGGGCGCGATGGGACTGCCCATGACGCGCCATCTGCTCGATTCCGGTCACGACGTCACAGTGGCGTCCCGAAGTCAGGTGCCGATCGATATCGCGGTCGCGGCGGGTGCACGCGACGGCGAGGGGCCGCCTGGTGTGGTTGCCGCCAGTGAGGTCACCATCTTGTGTGTGCCGAGGACGGAGGACGTCGGGGTCGTCCTCGACGCGGCGACGCCCGCGCTCGGTGCGGGCAAGATCGTCGTCGACGCGTCGACCATCGACCCGGACACGGAGAAGGCGAACCACGCGCGCGTCACTGCCACCGATGCGGGCTACCTGGAGGCGCCGCTGTCCGGCGGCACGGTGGGTGCGGAGAAGGGGACGCTCACGTTGATGGTGGGCGGGGACGCCGAGGTGCTCGCCGCCGCCCGACCCGCGCTCGAGCCCTTCGCGGGGAGCATCGTGCACGTGGGCGGGCCCGGGACGGGGCAGATCGTCAAGCTGTGCAACAACCTGATGTACGCGGCGCAGATGCTGGCGACGGCGGAGGCCACGACCGTGGCCGCCAAGGTCGGCGTCGACCTGTACAAGCTGCACGAGGTGATCACACAGTCGACCGGCGACTGCAACGCAGTGCGGACACGCATCCCGTTCGAAGGCGTGCTGCCCGACGGTCCGGCGTCGAACGACTGGCGGCCGGGCTTCATGACGGATCTCATGGCGAAGGATCTGGACTACGCCATCGAGTTCGCGGCGCGCTCCAACGCGCCACTGTTCACGTCGGGGATCGCGCGCCAGCTGCTCGGAGCGGCAAGTGCGGCCGGTTACGGGCGCGAGGACTTCTCGGCGATGGGCAAGATCATTCGCGAACTCGCTGGTGTGTGAGCTCCGGGGGCGGGACTCGAACCCGCAACCATCGGCTTAACAGGCCGCTGCTCCGCCAATTGAGCTACCCCGGAATGGCTTC
>JBKPDN010000261.1:0-3681 GCA_046727875.1 Actinomycetota bacterium
CCTGCCCGACGTGCCTGCTGACGACCTCGGGTACCCCGACGCGGTGCTCTCGCTGACCGGTCACGTGACGGCGTTCGACCACTTCCGCCAGCGCCTCTTCCTCATCGAGAACGTCTTCGTCACGCCCGGCGCGAGCCGGGACGAGCTCGGCGCCGCGTACGACGGCGCCCGGGCGAGGCTCGAAGCGACCGTCGACGCGCTGGCGCGACCGCTGCCCTACGTGCCGTCGGCGCCGCCGCCGGAGACGATCGACGAGGTGCCCTCGTTCAGGTCCACGATGCCGGGCGGGCTTTTCCAGGCCGCGGTCGAGGCCGCCCGCGAGTACATCTTCGCCGGCGACATCTTCGAGATCATCGTCGCTCAGCGTTTCGATCTCGACGGCGCGTTCGATCCGTTCGAGGTCTACCGGGTGTTGCGCCAGATCAATCCCTCGCCGTACATGTACTTCCTCTCGCACCCGGAGGCGACGGTCGTCGGCTCGTCGCCGGAGGCGCTCGTGCAGCTCGTCGACGGTCGGGTGATCAGCCGCCCGATCGCGGGCACCCGCTGGCGCGGACGCACCGAGGAGCACGACCGGCGTATGGCCGCCGAGCTCGTCGAGGACCCGAAGGAGCGCGCCGAGCACGTCATGCTGGTCGACCTGGCTCGCAACGACGTCGGACGCGTCGTTCGCTACGGCAGCGAGCGCGTCGACGAGCTCATGACGCTCGAGCGGTACTCGCACGTGATGCACATGACGAGCCAGGTGTCGGGAGAGCTCGCCGACGGCAAGAGCCCGGTCGACGTGCTGCGAGCGACGTTCCCCGCCGGCACGGTGAGCGGCGCCCCGAAAGTGCGCGCGATGCAGATCATCGACCAGCTCGAGCCGACGAAACGGGGCCCATACGCCGGCGTCGTGGGGTACCTGGACTTCTCGGGCAACCTCGACACCGCGATCGCGATCCGCACGATGTTCTGGCGGGACGGTCGTGCCAGCGTTCAGGCCGGCGCCGGCGTCGTGGCCGACTCCGACCCGGACGACGAGGACCTGGAATGCCACAACAAGGCCCGGGCGTTGCTCACAGCAGCGGCCGCGGCGCGTCGGCTCGCGCCGCTGGAACCCTCGAGACGGGGAGCGGGATGCAATGACCCTGACGGCTGAGCTCGACACCTTGCGGGAGTCGGCCGGCGTGGTGGACCGGTCGGATCGGGGCGCGGTGCTGGTCACCGGTCCTGACGGGTGGTCGTACCTCCAGAGCCTCGTGTCGGCCGATCTCGACGCCGTCGGCCCCGGCGAGGGTGTGCACTCGCTGCTGCTGACGCCCCAAGGCAAGCTCGACGTCGACTTCCGGCTCCTGCGCGTCGGCCACGACGCGTGGCTCGACTGCGACCCCGGCTTCGGGGAGCAGCTGGCCTCATCGCTGAACCGGTTCCGGATCCGCGTCGACTGCGAGGTGACCGACCGCGGCGACGACTGGGGCTCGATCGCCGTTCGCGGGCACGACGCCATCTCCGCGGCCGACCGTCTCGGCGTCGCCCTGCCGGCCGCGTCGCACGCGCATGTCGCGTGGGAGGACGCCGTCGTCGTGCGGGTCCCGTGGCCGGGCGGTGACGGGTTCGACGTCATCGGCCCGCGCGCGACGGTTCAGACCGCGGCAGACCGGCTGGAGGCAGCGGGAGTCGCGCGTTGCAGTGCTGACGCGTACGAAGCGCTGCGCATCGATGTGGGGATCCCGCGGCAGGGCTTCGAGCTCGACGAGAAGACGATCCCGCAGGAGGCGTTCCTCGAGCAGGACGCCGTCTCGTTCTCCAAGGGCTGTTTCCTCGGCCAGGAGCTCGTGTGCCGCATCGACACGCGCGGGCACGTCAACAAGTACCTCCGACGGCTGACGGGAATCGAGGCGCAACGACCACCGCGCGGCGCCGAGATCGTGGCCGGTGGCAAGGTCGTCGGCACCGTGACGAGCACTGTCACCGATCCCGACGTCCCTGCCGGCGCCCTCGGGTACGTGCGCCACGAGATCGATCCCCCGGCCGAGGTCGACTTGCGCTGGGACGGCGGCGCGACCCGTGCGGCTGTCGAACCCCTCTCGACCGTCACGTGAGCACGGACCCGACGGCAACGGCGCTGTTCGTCGTCGGCTACCCGGTGTCGATCGCCGTCATCGCTCGCTTCGTTCCCGTCGTGCGCGAGCGCCGGCTGAAGTGGCTCGTCGCGCACGACCTCGCGGTCGCGGCGATCGTCGCGGGCTGGGCGCTCAAGGGCGACCGCCGAGCCGTGGCCATCAACTCGACGTGGCTGATTGTGGCCACCGCCTGGTACGCACTCGGCGGCCGCCGCGCCCGCGCGTGATGCGTCCCTGAAGCATCACTATGTTGCCTGACGCACGCATCAGGGCGCGGTTGGGATTCTGACGACGAAGCGCGTGCCGCGACCGTCGAGGGCCCGAGCGTCGGTGGTGCCGCCCATGGCTGCGGACAGCTCGTGGACGATGGCGAGGCCGAGCCCGGTCCCGACCTTTCGCCCCGGCGCCGGGCGGGACGTGTAGAGACGCTCGAACACGTGCGGGAGGTCCGCGGAGTCGATGCCGGGGCCGTCGTCGTCGACTCGCACCTCGAGCATGCCGTCGTCGGACGCAACGCCGACGGTGACCTGTGCGCGCGCGTACTTCAGCGCGTTCTCGACCAGGTTGGCGACGATCTGCCCGAGTCGCTCGGGGTCGGTGTCGACTGGCACCGATGCGGTGCGGTTGATGACGAGGTCGACCCCGATCTCCCGCGCCGACGGATGGAACGCCTCGACCGCCCCGCCGACGACCTCGGCGGCGTCGACGGGACGCGGCGTGAGCGAGAACTCGTGGGCGTCGAGGCGGGCAAGGTCGAGGAGGTCGGCCACGAGCCGCTCGAGACGGCGGGCTTCGGCGCCGATGACCTCGGCGGCGCGCTTCTGGGCGTCGCGACCTTCGACGGCCCCGTCGGCGATCGCCTCGGCGTAGCCCCCGATCGAGGTGAGCGGGGTCCGCAGGTCGTGCGACACGCTCAACAGGAACCCGCGCTCGAGTCCGCGCGCCGCTTCGAGCTGCGCGGCCATGCCGTCGAGCGCGCGCGCCAACCCGGCGAGCTCATCGTCTGGGTGACGGCCAAGGGCGACGCGCGCCGACAGGTCACCGCCGGCGATCCGGTCCGCCGCTTGCCCCATGGCCGTGAGCGGTCGTGTGAGCCGCCGAGCGAGATAAAACGCGACGATCGCGGCGACGGCGAGCGCGACGGCCCCGGCGAGGAGGAAGAACGGGCTCGCGCGTCCGAGGGGCTGGCTCTCGATCCGCTGCGTGAGGATCACGACGGGCGTGTTGCCATTCACGACCGGGAGCGGTTGGGCGACGAACACCGTTCCGTCTTGCCGACCGCTCTGGTCGTTCCCGGCCAGGAGCGCCTTGGCGTCGAGGTCATCCGGGCTCAGTCCCTTGGGGAGGGCCGTGAGGCCGGCTTGGTTGGCCTGGTTCCCGAGGAGGGGGGCGATCCCCTCCTGCACCTGGCCCGTCGGCGTGACGACCACGACGCTCACGTCCCCGGCCCGCAACGTGTTGGCGATGATCGTGCGCAGGTTGCGGCCGAGGCGCCGATCAGCCGCAGTTTGGGAGGCGGTCGGATTGAGCGCCCGGAACGCTGCGAGACGCTCGACCGAGTCGCTGACCGTCGGCG
>JBKPDN010000262.1:0-7405 GCA_046727875.1 Actinomycetota bacterium
TGAGACCGAGGACGACTTCCGTCGCACGCTCGAGGTCGTCGACGCAGCCGAATACGACGCCGCGTACACGTTCGTGTTCTCGCCCCGTCCCGGTACGCCGGCCGCCGAAATGGTCGACCAGTTCGTCCCCGCCGAGGTTGCTCAGGAGCGGATGCACCGGCTGGTCGAGGTCGTGGAGCGGCACGCGCTCCGGCGCCACGAGGCGCGTGTCGGCCGCGTCGAGGAGGTGCTGATCGACGGGCCGTCCAAGAAGGACCCGTCGGTGCTGTCGGGCCGCACCCGCCAGAACAAGCTCGTGCATTTCGCCGCGCCCGACGGCGTCGGTCCGGGCGCGCTCGTCGACGTGCACGTCACGCACGCCGCACCCCACTGGCTGCACGGCGAGCCCGTCCGGGTCGTCGCGCCGGCGCGCCGAGCCCGGACCCGCATCCCGGTGGCGGTGGTGTAGCCACGGTCACGCACCTTGCACGGGTGGGGCCCACCGCCTCGGGGAAGTCGACGCTTGCCCTGGCGGCCGCGCACGCGCTCGGCGACGTCGAGATCGTCTCGCTCGACTCCATGCAGGTGTACCGGGGGCTCGACATCGGGACCGCCAAGCCGACGCTGGCCGAGCGCGCCGCCGTGGCGCACCACGTCATCGACGTCGTCGATCCGATCGAGGACTGGTCGGCCGCCCGCCACCAGAAGGCGGCGCGCGCCGCCGTCGCCGACAACGCCGCGCGCGGCCAGCGCGCGCTGCTCGGCGGCGGGCCGGGTCTCGACGTCCAAGCGGTGGTCGACGACCTGCGCTTCCCCGAGGAGGATCTCGAGCTGCGGGCCGAGCTCGAGGCGTGGACGGCGGAACCGGGAGGCGTCGCCGCCGCCTACGACGAGCTGAAGCGCCGCGACCCGGCGGCGGCAGCGAAGATCGATCCGCACAACGCTCGTCGCATCGTGCGTGCGCTCGAGGTCATCCGGCTGACGGGCCGACCGTTCTCCTCGTTCGGACCCGGCCTCAACAGGTTCGGCCCGACCGCGTTCCCGGTGCGCATGGTCGGGGTCTGGGTGCAGCGCGACGCGCTCAACGAGCGCATCCGGGTTCGGTTCGATGCCATGCGCGATTCGGGGCTGGTCGACGAGGTGCGGCGCCTGCTCGAGGGTCCCGCGCTCTCGCGCACCGCCGGTCAGGCCATCGGGTACAAGGAGCTCATCGCCGCGCTGTCGAACGGTGGCGCGCCGGTGGACCCCGCCCTCGATATTGCCGTCCGCCGCACGCGCTCCTTCGCCCGCCGGCAGCGCATGTGGTTCCGGCGTGATCCCCGGATCACGTGGCTCGGCGTCACCGGCAATCCCTGCGAAGTCCTCCCTGCACTCCTGGCAACCTGGACCTCATGACCGCACGCAGGCTCCGGCTCTCGAAGCTGCACGGCGCCGGGAACGACTTCCTGGTCACCGTGGCCGGCGCCGCAGATGCGTCGCCGGCGGACGTCGCCACGCGGCTGTGCGATCGCCACGTCGGCATCGGCGCCGACGGCTTGATCACCCTCCTGCCCGGCCGCGACGGCTCGGACTGCACGATGGAGCTCCGGAACGCCGACGGCAGCGTCGCCGAGATGAGCGGCAACGGGATCGGCTGCCTCTCCTGGGTCGCCGTCCGCGAAGGGCTCGGTGACGGGAAGCGACTCGTCGTCGACACCGGCGGCGGGCGCCGTGACGTCGAGCTCGAGCTCGACGATGCGAGCGGCGACCTCGTCGCCGCGACCGTCGATATGGGGCCGGTGACCTTCGAGCCGTCCGAGATCCCCCTCGACGCGCCGAGCGCCTTCGACCTCGAGGTGACGTTCCACGGCGTCACCTACCACGGAGACGCGGCCGGGATGGGCAACCCCCACCTGGTACTTCTCGTCGACGACCCCGAGACGACGCGCGTCACGCAACACGGCCCGCACCTCGAGACCGACGCTCGCTTCCCCCACCGGGCGAACGTCGAGTTCGTCGCGGTGGCCGGCACCGACGAGCTCGCCATGCGCGTCTGGGAACGCGGGGTCGGCGAGACCCTCTCCTGTGGCACCGGCGTGTGCGCATCCGCCGCGGTCGCGCGCCGGCGCGGGCTGGTGGGCGATCACGTGACAGTCCGGGTGCGGGGCGGCACCCATCAGGTCGACCTGGGCGAGACCGTGCGCCTCCACGGGCCCGTCGCGCACGTGTTCGACACCGAGGTCTCGGTCGCGTGAGCGCGCGGGAAGGCCGCGACCGTCGCCGCCTCACTGCCACCGAAGTCGACTTCGGTGTCGCCACGCAGCGCGCCCTGCTCGTCGGCACCGGCGTAGGGACCCGCTCGCTGAGCGACGCCGAAGCCAGCCTGTCCGAGCTGGGACTGCTCACCGACACCGCCGGGGCCGAGCCCGTCGAGTCCGTGCTGCAGCGCCGCGATCGCCCCGACCCGGCCACGTACATCGGCTCGGGCAAGGCGGACGAGCTGCGCAGCCTCGCCGACGCGCTCGACGTCGATGTCGTCGTCTTCGACGACGAGCTGACACCCGCCCAGCAACGCAACCTCGAGAAGAAGTTCGGGCGCGACGTCGTCGACCGCGTCGCGCTGATCCTCGACATCTTCGCCCAGCACGCGCACAGCCAGGAGGGAATGCTCCAGGTGGAGCTGGCGCAGCTGCGCTACCGCCTGCCTCGCCTGCGCGGACGGGGGGTCGAGCTCAGCCAGCAGGCCGGCGGCATCGGCACGCGCGGCCCCGGGGAGACCCAGCTCGAGGTCGACCGCCGGCGCATCCAGCGCCGGGTCCACAAGCTCGAAGCCGACCTCGACCGACTGGCGAAGACCCGCGCTACACAGCGCAAGGCTCGGCGGCGCCGCGAGCTTCCGACGGTGTCGCTCGTCGGCTACACGAACGCAGGGAAGTCCACCCTGCTCAACCGGCTCACGCGCGGCGACGCCCGGGTCGAGAACCGCCTCTTCTCGACACTCGACCCCACGACGCGCCGTCTCCGCCTCGCCGGCGGCGAGGTCGCGCTGCTCAGCGACACCGTCGGCTTCGTGCGCCGGCTGCCGCACGAGCTGATCGAGGCGTTCAAGTCGACGCTCGAGGAGGTCGCGCAGGTCGACATGCTCCTCCACGTCGTCGACGGGAGCGCGCCGGACGCCGAAGAGCAGATCGTCGCCGTTCGGAGCGTGCTGCGGGAGATCGGCGGCGCCGACCGGCCCGAGCAGCTCGTCGTCAACAAGGTCGACGTGGCGGATCCCGCCGCCGTCGACGACCTGCTCGCCGCCCACGACGGCGCGGTAGCCGCGTCGGCGGTGACGGGCGAGGGTGTCGAGAAGCTCGAAGCGGTCGTCGCCGGCCGACTCCGGGCTCTCGACCCGGTCGTCGAGCTGGCCGTCCCGTTCGAGCGGGGTGACGTGATCGCCGCGCTACACCGCGACGGTGACGTGCTCGTCGAGGTGCACGGCGATCGCGAGACCCGCGTACGAGCCCGCATCCCGAATGCGGACGTCAAGCGCTTCCGGGAGTTCGTCGTGCAGGCCGGAGATTCCGCCGGCTCCACGAACGGGCCCCGATAGCCCGCGGCGACGGCGGCTTTGCCGACCGTCGTCGCAGAGCCGGAGCCTGCGACGGCGACCCATAGGATGGACCCATGGCCGCGACGGGTTTCGTACCACCGCCGTACCCGCACGACCGCCTTATCGAGCTCCGGGCGACCGCAGAGGCCGTTCCCGGCGGCATCGTGGACTGCTCGGTAGGAACGCCGGAGGACCCGATGCCCGAAGTCGCGCTGCGGGCGCTCTCGGACGCGGCCGCGGCGGCAACCGGCTACCCGGCCGCCATCGGAGCACCGGCGTACCGCGACGCCGCGGCGGCGTGGGTGCGCCGCCGGTTCGGCGTCGAGGTCGCCCCTGACGCCGTCGTTGCGTGCGTGGGCACCAAGGAGCTCGTCGCATCGCTCCCGCGGGTCCTCGCGCTGCGCGACCCGTCGCGTGACACCGTGCTGTACCCGGACATCGCGTACCCGACCTACGAGATGGGCGCGCGCCTCGCCGGGCTGCGGCCGGTCCCGGTCCCGCTCGACGAGCACTGGCTCCTCGACGTGTCGCGTGTCGACGAGAACGACGCGTCGCGCGCGCTTCTCGTATGGGTGAACGAGCCGGGGAACCCGACGGGCTCGTCGGGCGGCGCCCGCCATCTCCGCGCCGTCGCGGACTGGGCTCGTAGTCGCGGCGCGATCGTGGCCAGCGACGAGTGCTACGCCGAGTTCACGTGCGACACGTCGGGGGCGCCGGCTCCTCCGGCGACGGTGCTGGCAAGCGGTCCCGACCGGGCGCTGGCGGTCCACTCCCTGTCGAAGCGGTCGAACATGGCGGGCCTGCGGGCCGGGTTCGTCGCCGGCGATCCGGGGCTCGTCAGCTACCTCGGCGAGGTGCGGAAGCACGCCGGCCTCATGACCCCGGCGCCGGTCCAGTCGGCGGCGACGGCCGCCCTCGGTGACGACGCGCACGTCGACGAGCAGCGGGTGCGCTACGCCCGCCGTCGGGCGGACGCGCTCGATGCCCTGCGCCCCTGGGGTCTCGTCCACGACGGCGGACCTTCGACCTTCTATCTGTGGCTGCGGGCGGCGGAGGCGGGCGAGGACGGATGGTCGATCGCACGCCGCCTCGCCGGCCGCGGGCTCCTCGTCGCACCGGGCGACCTCTACGGTGCGGGGGGCGCCGCCCACGTGCGGCTCTCCCTCACGCAGCCCGACGAGCGGCTGGCCCTCGCGTTCGACCGTCTCGCGGCGAAGGAGCCGGTGTGAGCGATCTGGCCGAGCAGGTCACGCGCCTCTGGGAGGGTCGGGACGATCTCGACGCGGTGATGCCCCGGGCCGAGGCCCGCGCCGTCGTGCACGAGGCGATCGACCTTCTCGATCGGGGCGAGGCGCGCGTCGCCGAGGTCGTCGACGGGCAAGTCGTGGTCCACGAATGGTTGAAGCAGGCGATCCTGCTGCTGTTCCGGCTCGAAGACCTCGCGGTCGAGGAGGTTGGACCGTTCGAGTACCACGACAAGCTCCCGCTCAAGCACGACTACGCGTCGGCGCGGGTGCGCGTCGTGCCCGGCGGTTCGGCGCGATGGGGCTCGTACCTCGCGCCGGGCGTGATCCTGATGCCGTCCTACGTCAACATCGGCGCGCGGGTCGGGGCCGACACGATGGTGGACACGTGGGCGACCGTCGGATCGTGCGGGCAGATCGGCGAGCGCGTGCACCTGGCCGGCGGCGTCGGCATCGGCGGGGTGCTCGAGCCGCCGCAGGCGGCGCCGGTGGTCGTCGAGGACGACGCGATGGTCGGAAGCCGCTGCATGATCACCCAGGGGGCGCGCGTCGGCCAAGGCAGCGTGCTCGGCGAGGGTGTGATCTTGAATCCCGCGATACCCGTGATCGACTCGCAGACCGGTGATGAAGTCGGTCGCGGTGTCGTACCGCCGTGGTGCATCGTCGTGCAGGCGACGCGGAAGCGGGAGTTCCCTGGGGGCGAGTTCGGTCTCCCGTGCGCGCTGATCATCCGACGACTGGAGCCGGGCGAGCGCGCCGACAAGGCGAAGCTCAACGAGACCCTTCGTGAGCACGGCGTCGCTTCCTGATCTGGTCGCCGCCCCGGCGGACGACTTGCTTACGCTGACCGCGTCGCTCGTCGCCGTGCCATCGGTGAGTCGCCACGAGGGCGCGCTCGCCGACCAGGTCGAGCAGCGCCTCGTCGAGCGCGCCCCCGGCCTCGTGCTCGCCCGCGTCGAGAACAACGTGATCGTCCGCACCGACCTCGGACGCGCCCAGCGCGTCGTGCTCGGCGGGCACCTCGACACTGTGCCCGCCAACGCCAACGAGGTCCCACGCCTCGACGGGGACACGCTTCACGGCCTCGGAGCCGCCGACATGAAGGGCGGCCTCGCGGTGCTCCTCCGCCTGGCCGAGGAGATCGCCGCCGGCCGGGGGCCCCGCGTCGACTGCACGCTGTTCTTCTACGAGGGCGAGGAGATCGCCGACGAGTTCAACGGGCTCCGCCACGTGTTCGCGGAGCGGCCCGAGCTGTTGGCCGGCGACTTCGCCGTGCTGCTCGAGCCGACGGGCGGCCACATCGAGGCCGGGTGCCAGGGCACGCTGCACCTCCGCGCCCACTTCGAGGGCGAGCGCGCGCACTCGGCGCGGCCTTGGAAGGGGAGCAACGCGATCCACGCCGCCGCCGAGGTCCTGCAGCGGCTGGCCGCCCACGAGCCCGACACGGTGACGGTCGACGGGATCCCGTACCGCGAGTCGCTCCAGGTCGTGCGAATCGAGGGCGGCATCGCCAACAACGTCGTGCCCGACTCCTGCACGCTCGTCGTGAACCGGCGCTTCGCGCCCAGCTACTCCGTCGACGAGGCCCGGGCGCAGGTGGAGAAGCTGCTGGCGGGGGCGGATCGCATCGAGGTGCTCAATGCCTCACCGGCGGCGCCTCCCAACCTCGGGGACCCGCTCGTCGCAGAGTTCATCGCCACGCTCGGCCTCGACGTGGAGCCCAAGCTGGGCTGGACCGACGTGGCACGCTTCGCGTCCCGCGGCGTGCCGGCGGTGAACTTCGGGCCCGGAGACCCGGACGTCGCCCACACCGCGGACGAGCGGGTCACGCGCCAGTCGGTCGACCAGTGCTACTCGGCGCTGACCCGGTTCCTCGGCGTCGCTGGGTGAGCAGCGCCGTCAGATCTTGCGGAGGACGGTCACGACTTTGCCGTAGATCACGACGTCGCCGGGGGCGTAGACGAGCTCGTCCATGTCCTCGTTCGCGGGCTTCAGGACGACCTTGCCCCGGCGGCGGGCGAACGTCTTGACCGTCGCCTCCTCACCCGGAATGCCGGCGACGACGATCTCGCCCGGCTCGGCCGTGGCCTGCTGGCGAACGACGATGTGGTCACCGTCGAAGATGCCGGCCTCGATCATCGAGTCGCCGTGCACCCGGACCATGAACAGCTGCCCGCGGCCGGTGAAGTCCTCGGGGAGGGGGAGGGTCTCCTCGATGTTCTCGGCCGCGAGGACGCCGGTGCCGGCGGCGACGTCGCCCACCAGCGGGATGTTGCGCACGGGCCGGCGCTCGACGGCGGCGCCCGACCCGGGCTCGAAGCGGACCTCGATGGCCCGGGGCTTGGTCGGGTCGCGGACGAGGTAGCCCTTGTCCTGGAGGGCAGCCAGGTGGGCGTGCACGGTCGAGCTGGACGAGAGGCCGACTGCCTCGCCGATCTCCCGCACACTCGGCGGGTAGCCCCGGCGGCGGACCTCGGCGTCGACGAACTCGAGCACCTGGCGCTGCCGGGCGGTCAGGTCGGTCATCTTGCATGCCTCCTCGTGGACATGGCACTCGGGCGCCGTCTGAGGCGTCCTCAGGCACGGTAACACGATCAGGCGTTCGGGG
>JBKPDN010000263.1:0-1281 GCA_046727875.1 Actinomycetota bacterium
CAGCTCCACTACCTCAACTACGACCTCGCGCAGCCGGGCGCACTCGGCATCGGTGCGCTGTTCCCGCAGCAGCGCTGCGGCGAGTCCGACCCGCGCGCGTGCTACTCGGTCGACCATCTCGTCGAGGAGATCTTCCTCAAGAGCGACACGTCGAAGATCGTGATGTCGGCCATTCCCATCCCGGGCAGCGGCAACCCGCTGTCGATCCAGGACATGGAGCTCGTCAAGACGATCATGACGGAGCTGTGTGGTCGCGGGCGCGTCCTCACGCAGGGACAGACGTTCCCGAGCATCGGGAGCCCGAGCGAGCAGCGCGACGCGATGGCGCAGCTGCGCAAGGACCACCAGATCGCGGCATGGAAGGTGTACACGCACGCCGGCGGCCCGCCGTGGTGGCTCGACGACCACGCTGCCGACGACGTGCAAGGCGGCAAGCCGTTCCTCGAGAACGTCCGCGCCGTCGGGCCCAAGATCGTGGCGGTCCACAAGGGCTTCGGCCTCGTCGGCGGGAACAACCGACCTTACGCCTCGCCGGTCGACGTGGGCCCGGCCGCCAAGGCGAACCCCGACATCAAGTTCGTCGTCTACCACTCGGGCTACGAGCCCGAGGACACCGAGGGGCCGTACACGGAGGCGACCGCGGACGTCGGCGTCAACCGGCTGATCAAGACCGCGCGCGAGCACGGCATCGGCAAGGGCGGCAACGTCTACGCCGAGCTGGGCTCGACGTGGCGGTCCGTGATGAGTGACCCGACACAGGCGGCCCACGTGCTCGGCAAGCTGCTCAAGCAGTTCGGCTCCGACAATGTCGTGTGGGGCACCGACTCGATCTGGTACGGCACGCCCCAGGACCAGATCCAGGCGTTCCGCGCGTTCGAGATCACGCGCGAGTTCCAGGAGCAGTTCGGCTACCCCGCGCTCACCCGGCAGACCAAGGAGAAGATCCTGGGCAAGAACTCGGCCAAGATCTACAAGGTCAAGCCGACCGCCGGGAAGTGCGAGTTCACCCGCGACGAGCTCGAGCACGTGCGCCAGGACCTCCCGACCGGCGCGCGCACCTTCGGTCCGACGACCGCCACCGAGGTGGCATCGCTGATCCGCGCCCACGGCTGGGCGTGACACGTTAAGTTCGCTCGTTCACGCAGATCGCCGGATCGGGCGTGAGCAGAGTTGCTCTTGACCCCGGCGTTATGTGCCCTTGCAGTGTCGGGGGCTTACGGCGAACTGTCTAGGGCCGTGGTCAGGACGTCGTCGAGGGTATGCGCGGGTTTGCCCGTCAAC
>JBKPDN010000264.1:0-3138 GCA_046727875.1 Actinomycetota bacterium
GTCCTGCCACTGCTCGCCCGACGCGACTTCGGTATCGCGTCCGCGTCGGCGACGCTCTCGTTCCTCGTCGCGTTCGGGATCGTCAAGGCGGCGACCAACCTGGCCGCCGGGCACTTCTCCGACCGCTACGGCCGCAAACCCTTACTCGTCCTCGGATGGGTCGCAGCCCTCCCCGTCGCGCCCATGATCATCTGGGCCCCGAGCTGGGCCGTTGTCGTCGCAGCCAACGTGTTCCTCGGCATCAACCAGGGTTTGGCCTGGTCGACCACCGTCATCATGAAAATCGACCTCGCCGGGCCGCGCCGCCGCGGGCTCGCGCTCGGCCTCAACGAAGCCGCCGGGTACGGCGCGGTCGCGGTCGCCGCATTCGTCACCGGGGTGCTCGCCTCCCGCTACGGTCCTCGACCCGCGCCATTCCTGCTCGGGATCGCGATCGCGGTGACGGGACTTGTGCTTTCTGTCGTCTTCGTGCGTGAGACGCGCGGCTACGCCGAGGAAGAAGCGCGCTCGCATCCCCGGCTTGCAGCTCCCCGACCGTTCCGGACCACGTTCCTCGAGACGACACTGCGGGATCGCTCACTGTCGGCGATCTGCCAAGCCGGCCTGGTCAACAACCTCAACGACGCCATGGTCTGGGGACTCGTGCCGATCTTCCTCGCGCACGAAGGACTCACGATCAGTCGCATCGGCATCATCGCCGCCATCTATCCGGCGTCCTGGGGCCTCGGCCAACTCGCTACCGGTGCATGGTCCGACCGCACCGGCCGCAAACCGCTCATCGTCGCCGGACTCTGGGTCCAAGCCGCCGGCATCATCGGACTCGTCGCCGCCCACGGTTACCTCGGCTGGATCACCGCCGCACTCGCGATGGGCGTCGGCACCGCGCTCGTCTACCCGACGCTCATCGCCGCCATCGGCGACCGCGCCCACCCGGCCTGGCGAGCCTCAGCCGTCGGCGTCTACCGCCTCTGGCGCGACCTCGGCTACGCCGCCGGCGGCCTCCTCGTCGGCATCACCGCCGACGCCATCGACGAATCGGCCGCCATCATCGTCGTCGGCGTCCTCACCGCCGCCTCCGGACTCATCGTCGCACTCCGCATGCACGACGCCACCTGGCAACGCAAACGTCCTGCTGCTCTCCCGACGCGCTCGCCGGCGAGGCGCTGACAAGCCTCAAGGGCGCTCGCCGGCCCGATCACGACGGGTGGTGATCGGCTGGATGCGAACCAGTGATGCCTGCCGTCGATCGTGCGACGATGTTCGTTCTGTGCTCGACGGTCGGCGCCGGACCCGTGCAGAGTCGAAGCTCCGACTTCGGGGCGTGGTTCCGTCCCCGCGCGGCTATCACAAGCCGGTGGCTGCGACCCGTTTACGAAGGTTCGGCGTAGTGCTCGGCCCCGGTGAAGTCGAGGACGACCGCGGGCTCGTTGCCGACGGTCCAGCCGTCGTGACCCGGGGGGATTTCGAAGGTTTCGCCGGGCCCGAACTCCATCTCTTGACCGTCGTCCATGCGTGTGGCGAGCTGGCCCGAGATGACATAGCCGGTGTGTGGCGCCTGGCAGCTGTCGGTACCGGCCACTGGCTTGACGTCGTTGGACCAGCGCCAACCCGGTTCGAAGACCGCGCGCCCGATCGTGGCCCGAGGAAGGGTCACCAGGTCGATGCGGCCGTGATCGAACCGCCGAGTCTCGTCGGGCTGGTCGAAGTCTTTCTTCTGCATCCCAGTCATCGTTGTCCTCCACGTTCCTCGGCACACGCGCCAAGCCGATACCGGTCCCGCCGCCTGTCACGCACGCCGCCTGTCCTTCGAAAGAGCGTCCCCACCTTCAGCCGCTGCGGCTTGACGCTACGACGCCGGCGAAGATGTGTCGAGGGGCGCCCAGGGTCTGAGCGCCGTTTCTTGCCGGCGTTCCGCCTCGGCGTGAGCGCATGACGCGCTCCCGTAATCGCCGACGGCGACGCCAGCACCGCGCCCGAATGGCACGTACGCGAACCACACGAGGACCTGCGAGTGTGGCCGCCGGATCTCAGCAGCCGGTGCGGTCACGGAGATCATGTCGGGCCTTGGGCTCGCGTGGGCGCCTTCCGACGAGTAGGTAGGTTGTCATCGAGCCTTTGCCCTTGATGTCGATCGCCCCGCGCGCGCGGAGCTCGTAGTGGTCTCGCAGGCGCTCGTAGGTTCTCTCGGTGACCTGAATGGTGCCGGGCTGTGCGTGGGATTCCATGCGGCTGGCGGTGTTCACGGTGTCGCCCCACAGGTCGTAGATGAACTTGGCCCGGCCGATCACGCCGGCGACGACGGGCCCGGTGTCGATTCCGATCCGAACCTCGAGTGGCAGTCCGGTCTCCGCGGCACAGCGCCCAACCTCGGGCAGCATCGCGAGCGCCATCTCGCCGATCGCCTCGGCGTGGTCCTGCCGTGGTAGCGGAATGCCGCCGGCCACCATGTAGGCGTCCCCGATCGTCTTGATCTTCTCCACTCCGTGGCGGCCGGCGAGCGCGTCCCAGCGCGCGAACAAGCGGTCCAGCACCGCCACGACATCCGACGGAGAGAGGCGCTCGGCGAGTTGGGTGAAGCCGACGATGTCCGCGAACAGCACGGTGACAGCCACCGACGCGTCA
Organism: Actinomycetota bacterium; assembly: GCA_046727875.1. GTDB lineage: Bacteria > Actinomycetota > Acidimicrobiia > IMCC26256 > JACDBD01 > JALZAA01. Next base: position 2,623 of record JBKPDN010000264.1, read on the forward strand.
GCGATGATCCCCTCTTGGTCTTTGAGACGCCTCGCCACAGGCTCCGGGAGAACGTTGAGCAGCAGGCGCTCGGACTTGGCCTGCTCGACCTCAAGTGCCTGGTGCTGGTCGGCTAGGTCGACGAGAGCCCGCTCGCGAGCCCGCACGAAGTACTGCAGCAGCACATACGCAGTAGTCGTGACGCCAAGAACATTGAGTACGAAGAAAGTGACCACGACACCGTTGGGGATGTCGGGCGCGCCAGCAGCCAGAGCCGGGTCGATCGCGCCCGACACCGCGACGAGGCCCCCAAAGACGACGAACCAGGACACCGCCTGACGCGCCCCCACGAACAGCAACGCCCCGACCGGCGCCGTGAAGGCCCACAGACACACCGCCGAGGACGTTTTGAAGCCGCCCAGGCTCCACTGCAGGAAAAAGGGCAACAGCAGGCTCATCCAGAGCTGGCTCCTGCGGAACAGCAGGTAGCGGCGCGTCCGCGCAAACGTGTAGATGCTGAACGCCGAGGCGAGCTGA
>JBKPDN010000265.1:0-8782 GCA_046727875.1 Actinomycetota bacterium
GAGTGCCGGACCGACGACGACTCGACGCGCGACCTGCTCGCCGACGTCGACGACGGCGGTGTTCGCGCCGCCGTCACCGCCGAGCGCGCGTACCTCGCCGAGCTCGGCGGCGGGTGCAACCTCCCGTGCGGCGCGCTCGCCAACGTCGACGACGACGGCACCGTTCGACTCGAGGCGCTCCTGGCGTCGCTCGACGGCCGCATTACCCTGCGGGTGCGCGTCGACGGCCGCGACCCGGTCGCCGTCGGCACGGAAGCGGCGCGCCGGCTCGTCGACGACGAAGGCGGCCGCCTCGTGCTCGACGACGACTTGATCGCGGCGAACGTTTCGGCGTCGTACGGCCCGGATTATTCGGGCGCAGCGACGCCAGAACACTGACGAGACTCGTGCGATGACGGTCTCTCTCGTCGGGGCGGGGCCCGGCGATCCCGGCCTGCTCACCGTGCGCGGCGCCGAGCTCCTCGGGCAGGCGGAGGTCGTCGTGTACGACCGGCTCGTGCACCCGTCGCTCGTCGACCTCGCGCCCGCCGGCGCCGAGCGGATCTACGTCGGGAAGGCACCCGGCCGCGCCGAGATCGAGCAGGCCGACATCAACGCGCTCCTCGTCGAGCACGGGCGCGCCGGACGCGCCGTCGTCCGGTTGAAGGGCGGCGACCCGTTCGTGTTCGGGCGCGGCGGCGAGGAGGCCGAGGCGCTGGCCGCCGCCGGCGTGCCGTTCGAGGTCGTGCCCGGCATCACGAGCGCCATCGGCGCCCCCGCCTACGCCGGGATCCCGGTCACCCACCGTGGCGTCTCGACGCACTTCACGGTGGTGACCGGCCACGAGGACCCGGCCAAGGGCGCGGCCGACGTCGACTGGGAGGCACTGGCGCGGGCGGGCGGCACCCTCGTCATCCTCATGGGTGCCGGGCGCGTCGGCGACATCGCGGCCCGGCTCGTCACCGGCGGGCGCCCCGCCGACACACCGGTCGCCGCGGTGCGCAACGGCACCCGGGCCGACCAGCAAACGATCCGCACCACCCTCGCCACCGTCGACGACGCGGGTGTGCAGGCGCCGGCGGCCGTCGTCGTCGGCGACGTCGCCGGTCTCGATCTCTCGTGGTTCGAGTCCCGGCCTCTGTTCGGACACTCGGTAGTGGTGACGCGGGCGCGTGAACAGGCCAGCGAGCTTCGCCACACGCTCGAGGCGCTCGGCGCCGAAGTCATCGAGCTACCGGCCATCGCGGTCGAGCCCGTCGAGTTCGAGTTGCCGCCGCTCCAGCGGTACGGATGGTTCGTGTTCACGTCAGCCAACGGTGTGCACGCGTTCTTCGACCGTGGGCTCGCTCGTGCCGGGTTCGACGCACGCGCGCTGGCGGGCGCGCGTATCGCCGCGATCGGCCCTGGCACCGCCGCCGCGCTTTCAGCGCGCGGGCTTCGCGCCGACCTGATTCCGGAGCGGTTCGTCGCTGAGTCACTGCTGGAGGCGTTTCCGGTGCCGGCCGAGGGCGGCGAGCGCGTGCTCCTCGCCCGCGCCGAGCAGGCGCGCGATGTGCTGCCGGCCGGAGTTTCCGAACGCGGCTACCAGGTCGACGTCCTCGCCGTCTACCGAACCGTCACGGCGTCGCCCGACCCCGCCGCCGTCGAGCGCGTGCGCCGGGGCGAGGTCGACGCGCTCACGTTCACGTCGTCCTCGACGGTCACGAACCTGTGCGACCTGCTGGGAGCGGTTCCCGCGCCGCAGCCGCTCGTGGCGTCGATCGGGCCGGTCACGTCGAAGACGGCGATGGAGCGCGGGTTGCGCGTTGACGTCGAGGCGAGCGAGCACACGATCGACGGTCTGGTCGAGGCGCTCCTACGCGCACTTGCGGCCGGCGGCGCCTAGCCCGTTCCCCACGGACGCCGCCTCGCACGTCGGCACGTCAGGGCTCGCGGGCGGCGGCTCGCTCCCGTCCAGCATGGCCGTGAGCTGGTTGGCCAGCCAGACCGCTCCGTCACCGTCGAAGTGGAAGCCGTCGAGGTTGCGGGGGCGGACGCCGGGCGCGACCTCGGCCGGGCATCCGGGTCCGTTGGGGTTGGGGCACAGGATCATGGGCAGGTCGATCAGCGACACCTTGTCGGTGTGCTGCCGTGCGTACGCCCGCAGCACTTTGGCCAGCTGGACCAGGCGGGCGTCGTTGGCGTAGGTCGGAATGCCGCGCACGCTCGGATAGGCGTTGGGCGCGACCGGCATGAACACGAGGCGGGCGCCGCTCGCCGTCAGCCGGCTGACGGCGGCGTCGATGTGGGCGATGACGGCCTTGTTGCCCCCGATGGTCCCGAAGTGGACGAGCTGCCCGTCGAGCACGCGGTTGGGCCAGGACTCCCAGCCGCTCAGCCACACGATCAGGTCCGGGCGCTCGGTGGCGAGCAGGTTGGCCTGCATCCCGCCGGTGATGCTGGCGCATTGGCTCGTGTCGCCGAAGATGTCGCGGTACGACTGACCGTCGTCGGTCTTGGGCTCGCCGTCGATCACGCCGCACCCGATGCGGGCCGCCGACTCGATCGTGATGCCGCGCGCGGCGGCGGCGTCCCGCAGGAACGGGTAGATGGTCTCCGCCGTCGAGTCGCCGACGAGCAGGATCCGCTGCGGTGGCGCAGGCTGCTGCGGCGCGGCGAGCGCGGGCGGAGCCTGGAGAGCCACGAGCGTCACGCACGACAGCAACAGGCCGAGGCGGACGATCATCAGGCGGGAGCGTAGGCCGCCAGTGGCGGCCGAACGGCGCGCACCGGGCGGTACCCTTTCCCCGTGGCGTTCCCCGACCACCGGCCGCGACGCCTGCGCCGCACGCCAGCCCTTCGCCGTCTCGTCGGCGAGGCGCGCGTCGACCTCGACGACCTCGTCGCTCCTGTGTTCGTGAAGGAGGGCATCGACGCGCCCGAGCCGGTGCCGTCGATGCCGGGCGTCGTCCAGCACACCCACGAGAGCCTCCGCAAGGAGGTGCGGGCGCTGGCCGACCTCGGGATCCCGGCCGTGGTTCTCTTCGGCGTGCCCGCCACGAAGGACGCCACGGGCTCGGGCGCCGACGCCCCCGACGGTGTGGTGCAGGTCGCGTTGCGCGCGCTGCGCGACGAGGTCGGCGGCGATCTCGTCCTCATCGCCGACGACTGCCTCGACGAGTACACCGACCACGGCCACTGCGGGGTGCTGACCCCCGACGGTGAGGTCGACAACGACACCACCATCGAGCGGTACGCCGAGATCGCGGTGTCGCAAGCCGACGCCGGCGCCGACGTCGTCGCGCCCTCGGGGATGATGGACGGCCAGGTCGGCGCCATCCGCACCGCGCTCGACTCCGCCGCGCACGCCGACACCGCCATCCTCGCCTACTCGGCGAAGTACGCCTCCCCCCTGTACGGCCCGTTCCGCGACGCCGCCGAGTGCGCGCCCCAGTTCGGCGACCGCCGGGGCTACCAGATGGATCCCCGCAACCTCCGGGAAGCGATCGACGAGACGGCGCTCGACGTCGCCGAGGGCGCCGACATGGTGATGGTGAAGCCCGCCCTCGCGTACCTCGATGTGATCAGCGCCGTGCGCGACACGGTCGACGTGCCCGTGGCCGCGTTCCACGTGAGCGGCGAGTACGCCATGGTCAAGGCGGCGGCGCAGCTTGGCTGGCTCGACGAGGACGCGGTGGCGCTCGAGCATCTCGTCGCCATCAAGCGCGCCGGCGCGGACTTCGTGCTGACCTACTACGCGCGCGAGCTCGCGGAGCGCCTGCATGGCGTGGCCCACGCGTGAAAGGGGCATATGTGGCAAGGGCCGGGGTTTCCCCGGCCCCGGATCGAGACGATGGTTTGCTGGAGCACGTGCGCAAGCACGTGCGACCAGAGAGCTAGTGGCGGAATCGCTGTTCGACCGCGCCCGGCGCGTCATCCCCGGTGGTGTCAGCTCGCCGGTGCGTGCGTTCGGCGCCGTGGGCGGCGAGCCCTTCTTCGTCACCCGGGCCGAGGGCGCCTACCTCATCGACACTGACGGGCGCCGCTACGTCGACTACGTGCAGTCGTGGGGCGCGTCGATCGTCGGCCACGCCCACCCCGCGATCGTGGAAGCCGTGCAGCGGGCCGCCGCCGACGGGACGTCGTTCGGAGCGCCGACCGCGCGCGAGGTTGAGCTGGCGGAGGCGATCTGCGCGCGTGTGCCGTCGGTCGAGAAGGTGCGGCTCGTGTCGTCGGGTACCGAAGCGGCGATGACCGCGGTGCGCCTCGCCCGCGGTGCGACCGGACGGCCCAAGATCGTGAAGTTCGCCGGCGGCTACCACGGCCACCTCGACGCGCTGCTGGCCGCCGCCGGCAGCGGTGTCGCCACCTTCGGCCTGCCCGGCAGCGCCGGTGTCACGGAGGGCACGGTCGCCGACACGCTGGTGGTGCCGTACAACGACGCCGCCGCCATCGAGGACGTGTTCGCGCAGTTGGGCGACGAGGTCGCGGCGGTTCTGGTCGAGCCGGTGGCGGCGAACATGGGCTTGGTGCTGCCGGCCGACGGCTTCCTCGCCGGGCTCCGCCGCCGCTGCGACGAGCACGGCGCGCTGCTCGTGCTCGACGAGGTGATCACCGGCTTCCGGGTCGGTCCCGCCGGCGCCCAGGGGATCTACGGCATCACGCCCGACCTGTCGCTGTTCGGCAAGGTCGTGGGCGGCGGTCTGCCACTCGCCGCCGTCGGCGGGCGCGCCGACCTGATGGACGAGCTGGCGCCGGTCGGTTCCGTGTACCAGGCCGGCACGCTGTCGGGGAACCCGCTGGCCACCGCAGCCGGCCTCGCCGCGCTGTCGCTGCTCGACGACGACGCTTACGCGCGCCTCGAGGTGACCGCGACCCGTCTCGCGGACGGGCTGGCTGCCGCGCTCGCCGGCGCAGGCGTCGCCGCCCAGGTGCCGCGGGCGCGCACGCTCGTCGGTCTGTTCTTCGCCGACCGACCCGTACGCGACTATGCGGGCGCGCAGATGGCCGACCACAAGGCCTACGCCGCGTTCTTCCACGGGATGCTGGACCGTGGCGTCTACCTCGCACCGAGCGGCTACGAGGCGATGTTCCCGAGCCTCGCCCACGGCGACCCCGAGCTCGACCGCACCTCCACCGCAGCTGCCGAGGCCGCGAGCGCGATCGGAGGGGCCTCAAGGACCCTGTGAGTCAGGGGTCGTGCTACCGCTGCTGGTCCTGATCGCTGGCCTCTTGCCGCCGGCGGCGGACGCGGTCCATGGCGAACAGGGTCCCGAACGTCAAGCCGACGAGCACGGTGAACAGCACGAAGGCAAGCGCGCCGCCGCCGTTCTCCTTGCCCGCGTCGACGAGCTGCTGGGCGCCGGCGGGCGACGCCGCGACGACGAGCGCCACGGTCGACGACACCGCCAGCACGACGATGTCGCGGAAGCGTCGCCTCACGGGTTCCTCCTCACGTCCGGGCCGGGACGGGCGCTGGGCCGCCCGCCTCTTGCTGCTTCGCCCGCTCAGCCTCGTCGCGCTCGCGCCAGTGGAGGCCGAGCAGCCCCAGGCCGAAGAGCACGCCCGAGCTGATGAAGGCGAGGATGGGCGGGAGCCGCAGCTGACCGAGGTCGCGTGTCAGGACCACGAATCCGTTCTTGTCGGAGGTCAGGTCGCATACGGGCTTCGGGGGCGGCACCCCGAACGGCGTGTTGGTGGGCTGCACCGCGCACACCTGCACCACCGCGACGAGCGGCTTGTGGGTGAACTGGAAGTCCAGGAACTCCGGGTCGCTCCCGCCGATCTCGTAGGTGTTCACCGTCTGGTAGTCGGTCACCTTGTCGAACTTGGCGAACTTGTTGTCCTCGGGGGTGGGCTTCTCGATCGCGGTCGGCGCGATGGTGACGAGTCGCGCGTCGACGGCGGCCTTCACGTTCGCCGCCTCGATGGTGTCGACCTTCTCCTTCTTCGTGATCTTCCTCGCTTGGGGGTACTTGATGGCGTCGGTTTTGCTGACGTACTGCTGTACGTTCCATTCGGGGATGCGGCCCTTCAGGGTGTTAAGGGGCGACGCCGTCGTCACCCAGAGCGTGCTGAGGATCACCATGAACCCGGCGAGACCGGTGAACGCGACGAGGAATCCCAGCCGGGCGCCGAGGTTCGTCCCGAGCAGCAGGTAGACCGAGCCGCAGAAGAGCGTGATCCCCGCCACGACCACGAGGATCCCGAGGATCGTCGGGTACCAGAGGTCCTTCGGGATGTTCTCGGTGGGCTGCGCCTGGGCGAGAAGGGACGTGATCACGACTTCGGGCTCTCCTGCATCACAAGCCGCGCTCGTAGTCGACGATCGCCTGGATCTGGTCCTTGGTGAGCGTGTTGCCGAAGTGCGGCATGCGGCCCGACGAGATCCCGCGCGTGCCGTACTGCTCGTTGGCGGGCTTCCCCGACGTGACCCAGTCGATCTGGTCCTGGACGCCCTTCAGGCCCGCGAACTGGCGCAGCGTGTCACCACCCGTGAGGTTGGGACCGTACGCGCCGCCGCCCATGGGACCGGGCAGCGGGCCGGGGCCTGGATTCTCCGGGTCGTAGAACGACCAGTTCTTCGTGTGGCAGCGGGCGCACTGCAGCTGGAACAGGAGCTGGCCGTCGCTCACGCCCGGGTTCTTCGTCCTGGCGTCCTCGAGCTGCTTCGTGAACCGCTCCTTGGCCTTCGCGGGCGAGATCTGGATGCTCTCGACGTAGTTGACGACGTCGTCGATGCCCTGCTGGTTGAGCACGCCCTTCCCGCTCGCGACGCCCCACGGGGGCATCGGCGTCCCCGGTCTGCCGTACGTGACGATGTTCTTGACCTCGTCCTTCGAGAACCGCAGCAGCTCGACGTCCAGGGGCGGCGCCTGCCACGTGACCTGGACCGGCAGGCAGTAGCTCGGGGTGTCGGCCGTGACCGTCGCCGTCGGGTCGCAGCGCGGGTCGTCGGACTTGATCGTGAAGTTCGTGCTCCCACCCGAACCGTCGACGCCGTGGCAGTTCGCGCACAGCAGCGATCGCGTCGGGTCGTACGCCTTGCTCTGGTCGTTCGCGAACAGGATCGCGCCGCGCTCGATCGACTGGTCCTTGAACTGCTTCGTGGCGTTCGCCTCGCGGGACGGCTCGAAGACGTAGTAGGCGAACAGCGTCAGCGCGATGAGCGCGGTCGTGAGCAGCGCGATCCCCAGCACTCGCTCGAGCTTGCGGCCCTCGAGCTCCTCGTCAGGAAGGAACGGCGTCAGGTTCTGCGGCGGCCGCGGCTCGGGGTTCCGCCGAAGGCTGAAGACGCGCCACAGGATGATGATGCCGATCGTCGCGAAGGCGGCGAGGTTGACGATGATCAGGATCAGACGGAGATTCACCGCGTGTGAACCTCACACACAGGGCGCCCCCTCGGCCGTCTGCCCCGTAGTGTCGGTGCCGATCGGCGGTCCCTGCACCAGCGAGGTCGCGGCGGTGTCGACCGTGATGCTCCCTCCCGACACGTCGAGCACGAAACGGTCGAGACCGCGCGGCGCCGGCCCGCCCTTCTTCTCGCCGACCCGGTTGTACTTCGAGCCGTGGCACGGGCACTCGAACCACTGCGACGTCTCGCACCACGGCACCCGGCACCCCAGGTGCACGCACTTCTGATACAGCGCGACGTACCCCTTTTCCATGCCGGCGACGATGCGCGGGTCGTACACGTTCCGCGCCTTGGCGACGTCGTCCTTCGGGTAGGGCTGGATATAGGTCCGTGCCCCCGCGTTGTAGTAGGGGATCTTCTTGTCGAAGGCCTGCTTCACATCGTCCTCGGACCCGACGACGATCTTGGCGCCGAAGCCGCCCGCGCTCCCGGGCCACAGGAAGCCGAGCATCGCCGCGCCCATGCCGGCGGCGAAGATGCCGAGCCCGGTCAGGATCCCCCTGTTGAAGAACTGGCGGCGCGTGATCCCCAGCTCCTCCTCCTCGACCGGGACGTACTCGACCGGTGCCCGATCGCCGACGGGCTCGAGCGCCTGGCGGGACTCCTGGGCGCGGGCCCGGGCCTCGTCGTCGAGTTCCGCGAGCTTGGCGCCCACCGGGACCGGGACGGCCGCTTCGGGCGGTGGCTGCGAGCGGTCGCGCTTGCGCGTCTCCCGGCTCAGCCGGCCCGTGGTCGAGCGGCGCCGCCCCTCGGCAACGATCGCGATCGCGGCCAGGATCAGCAGCGCCGGAATGGCGATGATGAGAACGGTCGAGGAGTCCACGAACTACAAACGCCCTAGAGGTCGAAGAAGATCCCGTTGTTCCACGGGAAGACGAAGTTGAAGCCCGGGCCCCGGAAGAACGACCCGATGATCACGAGCACGGCCCAGAGCATCAGGAACAGGGTGAAGATCGAGATCGCAAACTTGCGGTCCGACGGCGCGTGCGACGGGTTCTTGTCGACGAACGGCGCGACCGCGAGCAGGAACAAGCCCATGCCCGGGATGGTCACGCCCGCGACCATCGGGTGGAACATCGTCAGCAGCTCCTGGAGGCCGAGGAAGTACCAGGGTGCCTTCGACGGGTTCGGCGTCTTGTTGAAGTCGGCGAGACCGAGCAGCGGCGCGCGCACGAGCGCCGAGAACACCAGCATCGCCGCCGTGACGACGAGGACGGCGGCGAACTCGATGACGAGGAGGTGCGGCCAGACGTGCACCTTGTCCTGCGCCTCGGCGCGGGTCTGTTGGATCGACCCCGACTTCACGACCGTCAGCAGCCGCTGCGTGTGACCGCCGGGCCCGGTGGCCGTGGGCGTCGGCCTCGGCGCGGTGGCCGTGGCGGTCGCGCCTCCGCCGGTGGTCGCCGCCGC
>JBKPDN010000266.1:0-9168 GCA_046727875.1 Actinomycetota bacterium
CGCGGGGATCGGGCTCGACGCCCGTTCGCTCACGGACGTCGAGCAGGCGGCGCTGAAGAAGATCAGCAACCGCATCGCGACCGACGACTCCGTCCGGCGCGTGTCCTCCGAGCGCTTCCGGACCGAGCACGAGCCCGCCGGGCACCGCACCGGGTTCGGGAACCACAAGGGCCGCAAGCTGTGCCGCGCCGGCGTCGCGCTCGGTGCCGACGGGACGGTGGAGGCGGCGATGATGGCCGGTGACATGCACGTGGCGCCGCCCGACACGCTCGACCGCGTCGCCGCCGCCCTCGTGGGGGCGGACGCATCGGACGACACCGAGCTGCGGCGTCGGATCGCGTCCGTGCTCGAAGGCCCTGAGGTGCACCAGGCCGACGCCACGACGGGCATCACGACCGACGATCTGCTCGCCGCGCTCTACAAGGCCGTCCAGAACTCCAAGGAGGCTCACGCGTGAAGATCGAAGGCTCGACGATTCTGGTGACGGGCGCGTCGTCCGGCATCGGCGCCGCGCTGGCGCCACAGCTGGCCGAGCGGGGCGCGACGGTCGGCGTCGTCGCCCGCCGGGCCGATCGCCTCGAGGGGGTCCTCGAGGAGTGTCTGCCGCACGCGCCCGAGTCGCGGATGTGGGCCGCCGACCTGGGCGACATCGATCGGGCCGAAGCGGTGGCGCTCGAGGCGTGGGACGCGTTCGGCCACCTCGACTGCCTCGTGAACAACGCCGCCATCGCCAAGCGCAAGCACACGCTCGACCTCACCGTCGAGGACGTGAACCACACGATGGACGTCAACTTCTTCTCGCCCATCCGGATGGCGATGACGCTCTTCCCCCGGATGCAGGCCCGGGGCTCCGGTCTCGTCGTGAACGTGTCAAGCATGGGCGGCCGGCTCGGCATCGTGCACGAAGCCGCCTACTGCGCGGCGAAGTTCGCGATGTGCGGGTGGAGCGAGACGGCGCGTATCGATCTGGCCGGATCGGGCATCGACGTCAAGCTCGTGCTCCCCGGCCCGATCGACACCGAGATCTGGGAGCCGGTGCCGGGCGAGCTCCCCGGCCTCTACGACGGGCCGTTCGTCTCCGCGGCCGACTGCGCGGCCGACATCGTCACCGCGATCGAGAGCGACGGCTTCGAGTTCTACGTGCCCGAGGTGGTTGAGGGCGGGTTCGGCGCCCAGAAGGATCTCGTCGTCGGCAAGACCCAGGACGTCGACGCGTTCATGGACCTGATGACCACGATGAAGGAGGCATCGGCGGTCCAGCGGCCGTAGGCGTCGGCTCCTTGCGGCTCGTGGTGCGCTCCCGGTCCGCCGACGCGCCCACTTCCTCTTCGTCTCCTCCTTCTTCCTTGCTCTTCTCCGCCGCCGCGGCGTCCTCGGTGATGGGTACCACGCCCGCCTTGCGTGCACGCTCCAGCGCCTTTGCGGCCGCGATCCTCTGACGTTCGGCCTCCGCGCGCAGGTCCGCTTCGGGGCCGATGTCGGGGTCCAGCGCGCGGGCAACGAGTCGCTGGTGCCACCGCTCGCCGCGAATGCCGCCGAGCACCGCGCCGAGGAGCATCCCCCCGAGCGCGGCCGCGCCCGCCAGGACGGCGACGCCGAACCACGTCGAGGTGCCGGTCGGCGCGCCGAAGCTCTCGAGCCGGTCGCGGATCGCCGCCGCTGCGCCCTCGGCCCCGGTGATGCCGGCCGCCCACGCAAGCACGCCCACTCCGACCGCGAAGACGAGCACGCCATGGCGCAGACCCGCCCGTCGCGCCATCCTGCCCGCCGCGTACCCGCCGAACGAGAAGGCGCCGAGCAGCGCCGCCGCCGACAGAAGGCCGGCAACGAGCCCGAGACGCTGCCAGTCGTTGTCGGTCAGCCCATCGAGGCTGAAGTCGAGCGGGTGCAGCACCGCCGCCGTGATCCCCACGCACAGCGCAAACGCGCCGAGCGCCGTGAAGACCCCCGCCGCGACGCTGAACCACGAGACCCCGCCCCAGCCCGCTTCCCGGGCCAGCTCGAGTCGGTCACGCCTCCCCTCGATCGACTGCTGCCGCTCGTCGGGGTCGTCGATGTGGACGCGACTGCTCATTGCACTCCCCTTGTCCCCTCCGTCGTCGGGGCCAGGATGCCCCCGACGGAACGGTGGAAAACCCGGTCAGGCGGGGGCGGGTACCGACGACTCGACGTGGACCGGGATGCCGTTGAGCACGGCGTTGCCCGAGAGCGGGTCGAAGAGCTCGCCGTCTGCGAGCAGGTTGCTGTTGACGCCCGGCCGCTTCGCCGCCACCGACAGGCCGGCGCCGTCCCGGTCGTGCCCCCAGCCGTGGGGGATGCTCACGACGCCGGGCATGATCGCGTCGGTCACCTCGACGGTGACGGCGACCTCCCCGCGACTTGACCGCACGCACGCGGAGGCGCCGTCCTCGAGGCCGAGGCGCGTGGCGTCCTCAGGGTGGAGGTGCAGGGTGCACCGATCCTTGCCCCGGACGAGCACGTCGACGTTGTGCATCCACGAGTTGTTCGAGCGCAGGTCGCGCCGCCCGACGAGCACCATCTCGCCGTTGCGACCGCGCGCCAGGGATTCGCGAAGGCGTGCGACGTCGTCGACGATCGGCTCCGGCGCCAGCTCGATCTTCCCGCTCGGCGTCCGCAGCACCTCCGGGATGCGCGGCTCGAGCGGGCCGAGGTCGACGCCGTGCGGGTTCGCCTCGAGCACGGCGAGCGACAAGCCCGACGGATCGGCTCCGAAGCCGTCGCCGTACGGACCGGTGCGCAGCATCAGATCGATGATGCGCGCGGGGCCGCGCCGCGGCGAGAGCGCCTCCATGAGCTCGTCGGGATCCCGGCCCTCCACGTTCGACCCGGCGCTCTGGACAGCCCGCTGCACTAGGCCGGCGACGACGAAATCGTCGAGGGCGGCGGGATCCGCGGCGGCACCGTCACCCGCGGCGATGCCGGCAAGGCGCAGCAGGATCTCGGACTCAGCCATCTCGCCCGGCTCGAGGTCGACGACCGGTGGTGAGTAGTTCGCGATGTTGCGGATCGACAGCTGGTAGAACGCGAGGTCGTAGTGGCCGCGTGCCAGCGCGCCCTCCGGCGGCAAGATGACGTTCGCGTGGCGCGTCGTCTCGTTGCGGTAGATGTCGACACTCACCATGAAGTCGAGCGACGCCATCGCGCGGTCGAGACGGCCGGCGTCCGGCGTCGAGAGCACAGGATTCCCGGCGACCGTGATCATCCCCCGCACCCGTCCCTCGCCCGGCGTGTCAATCTCCTCGGCGAGGCACACGACGGGCAGCTCGCCGAACACCTCGGGGAGGCCGCGCACGCGGCTGTGGCGGCGCCCGAACCGCACGCCGCGCCCGACGCCCGGCGTGCCACTGGTGTTCGCGCTCCCGGCGGCGGGCTTCGTGAACAGCACGCCTCCTTTGCGGTCGAGGTTGCCCGTCAGCGTGTTGACGATGTCGACCAGCCAGCTCGCCAGTGTCCCGAACTCCTGCGTGCACGTGCCGATTCGCCCGTAGACCGCGGCGCGGGGCGCGGACGCCAGCTCGCGTGCACTGCGGCGAATGGTCTCGGCGTCGATGCCGCACACAGGCGCGACGGCATCGGGCGCGAATTCGAGTGCGAGGCGTTCGACGGTTTCGATCCCGTTCACATGGTCGCCGACGTTCCCCAGCGAGGTGAGCCGCTCGGCGAACAAGGTGTGGACGATCGCGAACAGGAAATGCGCGTCCGTGCCGGGGCGGATGAACAGGTGCTCGTCCGCCTCCTCCGCCGTCTTCGAGCGGCGGGGATCGACGACGACGAGCTTGCCGCCCCGGGCGCGTAACGCGCGGAGCCGACCCGGGAAGTCAGGCGCCGTCATGAGGCTGCCGTTCGACGCGAACGGGTTGGCGCCCAGCACCATGAGGTGGTCGGTGCGGTCGACGTCCGGGATCGGGATGCTGAGGCCGGCGCCGAACATGAGCCCCGCCGACACCTGCTTCGGCATCTGGTCGACGGTGCTCGCCGAGTACACGTTGCCGGTGCCGAGGGCCTGGAGGAGCACCCGGTTGTAGAGCGTGCCGGCGAGGTTGTGGACGTTGGGGTTGCCGAGATACACGGCGACCGAGTCGCGGCCGTGCTCCTCGAGGATCGGCGTCAAGCCCCGCTCGACTTCGCCGAAGGCGTCGTCCCACGACACCTCGAGCCACTCGTCGCCCCGGTGCACCTGCGGGCGGCGCAGGCGGTCGGGGTCGGACTCCAGCTGCTTGAGCGCGGTGCCCTTCGGGCAGAGGAAGCCGTGGCTGAAGACGTCGTCGTGGTCGCCCCGAACGAGCGCGATATCGCGCCCCTCGAGGCGCAGCTCCAGGCCGCACGTCGCCTCGCACAACGGGCACGTGCGGTAGACGGTCCTGCTCTCGCCGTTCGCCTCGGCCATGCAAGGCGAGGTTAGGCGTGCGCGGCGACCTTCGCTTCCTGGCGCCGCCCTCTGTAGATTCGCTCAGTGGCCGATCGCCTCTACTTCCGTCAGCTGCTCGCGGGGCGCGACTTCGCGCGCGACGACCCCGTCGCCCGTCAGATGGTCAACTTCGTGTACCTGATCGGCGACCGGGAGACCGGGGACGCGATGGCCGTCGATCCCGCGTACGGAGTGCGCGAGCTCGTCGAGACCGCCGGCGCCGACGGCCTCCGCATCACGGGCGCGCTCGTCACGCACTACCACCCGGACCATGTCGGTGGGGATCTCATGGGCTACCCGATCGAGGGCGCCCGCGAGCTGCTCGCCATGGACGACGTGTCGGCGCCGCTCCACGTGCAGCGAGCGGAGGCTCCGTGGGTGAAGCGCGTGACCGGGGCTTCGGACTCCGATCTCGTCGTGCACGACAGCGGTGACGAGGTGCAGATCGGTGACATCTCGGTCCGGCTCGTCCATACCCCGGGACACACGCCGGGCAGTCAGTGCTTCATCGTCGACGATCGCCTCGTCGCCGGCGACACGCTGTTCCTCGAGGGATGCGGTCGCACCGACCTCCCCGGCGGTGACGCCGAGGCCATGTACGAGAGCATCACGCAGCGCCTGGCGTCGATCCCCGACGACACCGTCCTGTTTCCCGGTCATCTTTATTCGCCGGAGTCGTCCGCCACGCTGGGCGAGACGCGCCGGCGCAACTACGTGTTCCGGTTCCCGACGCGCGACGCGTGGCTCACGATGTTCGGCGGGTGAGACCCTGGCGCCGTCCGCGCAGGTGCATGTGGGAGACTGCGTTAATGGTGAGGTCGGTCAGGCGTCGGCTGGGCGCCGCCTGCGCGATCACCGTCGGCGTCGCGGTGATTGCGACGCTCGGTGCGTGTAGCAGCTCCGGGTCGAGCTCCGGATCCGGGTCCGGGTCGGGGAACAAGCCCCCCACCGTCAAGGCCGCCCAGAAATTCGCCAACGAGCTCGACGCCGCCGTCCGCAGCGGGAACGTCGACTTCCGCATCGCGCACCTCAACCCCGCAGTGATCGCGCGCTACGGCGAGGACCAGTGCCGCTCGTTCCTCGCCACGCAGCAGGACGCGACGCGCAAGACAAAGGTGAAGACCGTCGGCAAGCCAGAACCGTTCGAGTACGCATCCGACAACCTGTCGACCACGATCCCCGACACGCTGCCCGTCCTGGTGAAGCAGACCATCCAGGGGAAGCCGGGCGAGCGCAACATCCATGTCGCGTTCGTCAACGGCCAGTACTCGTTCTTCATCGACTGCGGCAACGCAATAGGGCCGTAGCCGCGCCCCGACGGCCGGCGGACTCCGCGGTCAGCTCGGGTCGAACAGCACCCGGAGCGCGTCCGGGCCCCGGAACGCGAAGCCCTGGATCATGGGGGCGGCCGCATCCGGGTCGAGCCGCAGGTTCGGCAACCGGGTGAGGATCTCGTCCAGCCCCACCCGCAGCTCCAGCCGCGCCAGGTGCATCCCGAGGCACTGGTGCTGGCCGGTGCCGAACGCCAGGTGGTTCTGCGCCGGACGGTCGATGCGCCACTCATCGGGCGCGTCATACCGGTCCTCGTCGTGGTTCGCCGACGCCGTGAGCACGCTGACCGGCGCGCCGGCCTCGACGGGGCAACCGGAGATCTCGGTGTCGGCGGTCGCGACCCTGCTCACCTGGGTCACCGACGTCTCCCAGCGAAGCGTCTCCTCGATCACCGCGGGGATGAGGCTGCGGTCGGCGGCGACCTTCCCCATCACCTCGGGGTGCGTCAGGAGCGCGGCGAGCGCATTGCCCATCACCCGGTACGTCGTCTCCGCGCCGGCCGGGAGCAGCAGGCGGAGGAAGCCGTAGATCTTCTCGTCGGTCAGTTGCTGCCCGTCGATCCGGGCGTGCACGAGGTCGCTGATGAGATCGTCACTCGGGTTGTGACGGCGGTCCTCGACGATCGGCTCGAGGTATTCACGCATGGCCCGGGACGCGGCCAGCCCCCGGGGCGGGTCGAGCGGACCGGTGTTGATGAGCTCGGCCCACCGGTGGAACTGGGCGCTGTCCTCCAGCGGCACGCCGACGATCCCGCAGATCACCTGGACCGGGTACTTCGACGTGATGGCGTCCACAAGGTCGGCGCGCCCGGCGGGCGCGATGGCGTCGAGGAGGCTCGTGATCGTGGGCCGGACCAGCTGTGTGTCCCAACGCTCGAGCGCGGACGCGCGAAACGCGTGGGCGACGAGGTTGCGGTAGGCGCGGTGCTCGGCCCCACCCATGGAGAGGATGAGCTCGCCCATGAACTGGCCGATGTGGTCGGCGTTGATCGACGACGAGAACGTCTCGCCGTCACGCAGCACGCGCTCGACGTCGGCGTACCGGGTGACGTGGTACGTCGGCCGGTCGGCCATCCCGCTGGTCTCGGTGTAGATGACGGGACACTCCTGCCGTGCCCGCTCCCAGATCGCGTACGGCTGCCCGGTCGAGAAGTCGACGTCGTACTCGAAGGTGGGCTGGGTTTCCGTCACATCTGCAGCGACTTCGTCTCGAGGTACTCCTCGAGACCGTACCGGCCGAGCTCCCGGCCGTGACCCGACTGCTTGTAGCCGCCGAACGGCGCCAGCGGGTTGAAGTTCTGGCCGTTGATGTCGACCTGGCCCGCCTGGATCCGGCGGGCGACCTTCGCCCCGTGGTCCTTGTCGCCCGCGTAGACACCTGCGTGCAGCCCGTAGACCGTGTCGTTGGCGATGCGGATGGCATCATCCTCGTCGTCGTACGGAATGATCGACAAGACGGGCCCGAAGATCTCCTCCCTGGCGATCGTCATGTCGTTGGTGACGTTCTTGAACACCGTCGGCTTGACGAAGTACCCCTTGTCGTGACCTTCCGGCGCTTCCGGACCACCGGTGACGAGCTCGGCGCCCTCCTCAATGCCCTTGTTGATGTAGTTGCGCACGCGCTCGCGCTGCGTGTCGGAGATCAGCGGCCCGAGGCGCGTCGTCGGGTCGGTGGGGTCACCGACGGTGTAGCCCTCGGCGACCTCCTTCACGACGGCCGCGATCTCGTCCTGCTTGTCGCGCGGCACGAGCATGCGGGTCCACGCGATGCACGTCTGGCCGGAGTTCATGTAGGCGCTGCCGATCCCGGCGTTCACGGCGTCCTCCACCGGAGCGTCGGGCAGGATGATGAACGGCGACTTCCCGCCCAGCTCGAGCGTCACCTTCTTCACCGACGGCGCCGCCAGCTCGGCAACACGCTTGCCGGCCCGCGTCGAACCGGTGAACGACACCATGTCGACGCCCGGGTGCCTCGCGATCGCCTCCCCTACGACCGGCCCGAAGCCGGTGACGAGGTTGAAGACGCCCGCCGGGAGACCGACGTCGTCGACGATCTCGGCGAGGATGAACGCGTTCAGCGGGGCGACCTCGCTCGGCTTCAGGACGACCGTGCAGCCGGCGGCGATCGCGGGCGCGACCTTGGCCACGGTCTGGTGCAGCGGGTAGTTCCACGGTGTGATGCACCCGACGACCCCCAGCGGCTCGCGCACGACCAGGGAGTTGCCGATCTCCTCCTCGAACGGGAACTGGTTGGCGATGTCGACGTAGGAGCCCATCACCATCGCCGGCAGCCCCGCTTGGATCATCTGCGAGAACACGAGCGGCATCCCGACTTCGCCCGTGATCGTGTCCGCGATCTCCTGCATGCGCGCGTTCAGGCCCTCTTGGAGCCGCTGGAGGTACTTCGCCCGCTCCTCGACCGGGGTCGCGCTCCACGTCGCGAAGGCCCGGCGGGCCGCCGCCACGGCGGCGTCGATGTCCTCGGGCGTCCCCTCGGGGACCCGGCCCATCGTCTCCTCGGTCGTGGCGTTCGTGACGTCGATGGTCCCGGACCCCGTGGACGGGACCCAGGCGCCGTCGATGTAGAGCCGGTCGCGGTCCTGCATGGCGCGCCCCCCTCGAGACAACTTGACTGCGTGGTCAATCTATCGCCGGCGGGACGAACCGGCGACCGGCTCCTGCCGGGGGGCGCGGCAATGGCGTCACTACGATCGGCGGCGCCACATGCCGTCCCAGATCGCGCCCGTCGCGCCCGTCGACGCTCCGTCCGAGGCGCCCGCAGAGCCGGACGGCTCCGCCGGCGACCGTCGACGCCCTCTGCGTGACGCGATCGTCGACGCCGCCGGGCTGACCGCCCTCACGACCGGGCTGCTCGTCATCGTCCTACGGCTGTGGGACGCGAGCATGCGTGTGCCGTTCGTCTACAACGCGACGAACAAGCCGCCGCTCGCGTACGGCCCTGACGCGCCCTACTACCTCATGCTCGCCAAGGGCCTGATCGACCACGGGTCGTACCTGCGGATCATGAACCTGGGCTGGCCGTTCAGCCTGCAGATCTACGACAACCCCGAGACCGGCGACAACCTGCAGTTCGCACTCCTCCGTGGCCTCGGCTTCGTGTTCCGAGACGCCGTGCTCACCGTCAACGTGTACTACCTGTTCACGTTCGTCGCCGTCGCGCTCGCCGCCTGGTTCGTCCTCCGGCGCTTGGGCGTCTCCCGCTTCGTCGCCGTCGTCGTCGCGATCCTCTACACCTTCCTGCCATATCACTTCGCGCGCGGCGAGGCGCACCTCCTGCTGTCGGGCTACTTCATGGTCCCGATCGCGACGCTGCTGATCCTGCGCGTCCTGTCCGACGACCCGCCGTTCACGACCAGGCGCGGGTCGCGCTGGCGGGTCGACTTCAGG
>JBKPDN010000267.1:0-17739 GCA_046727875.1 Actinomycetota bacterium
CGTCAAGCCGTGGAAGCCGGTCGGGTGCGCGAGCAGGACGGGGTGGCCGTCGCCACCCCAGTCGTGCACGACCAGCGTCAGCCCCCCGGCGTCGAACCGGCGGGAACGCGGCGATGGTGGCGTCGCCATAGGGAGGCCCAGAGTGGATGTGCGGTCTTCGGATGCTCGCCCTCCGGCACCGGCTTGCGGCGCCCCCACAGCGCGGGCCAAATGCTCAGGGCGCACAGGAGCACGCCGAGGAGCATCACGTACCGCAGGGCGTGGGTGAACGCGATGTCGGTGATCAGCTCGACGAGGCTGCGCGGCGCGCCCGTCAAGGTCTTCACGTGCTGCTCTGCGGCCGCCGATCCCGACAGCAGGCCGCGGACGTCGCTCTCTTCGGCCGCGGTGGCTCCGTGCGCGTGCACTTGTGTCAGCAGCTCGCTGTTCTCGAGGCTCGAGAACAGCGACCCGGAGAGGGCCAGCCCGATCACGATGCCCATGAGCCGCGCCGTCTGGAGGACCCCCGACGCGATGCCGGCCTTCTCGTCCGGCATCGACTCCATGCCGGCCGTGTTCGAGATGTTGTAGGCGAAGCCCTGGCCGAACCCCGCGATCACGAGCCCGATCAGCGTGAGGCCGATCCCGCTGTCGGCGTCGATGAGCGCGAAGAAGATCATGCCCACGCCGACGAGCACGATGCCCACCGCCATCAGGTCCTGGGGCGAGAACCGCGACACGAGCCGACCGCCGATCGGCGACATCACGACCAGCGGCACGCTGAACGCCAGGAACACGGCGCCCGCCGCCAGGGGACCGAGGTCGAGCACGTTCTGCAGGTACAGCGTGAGGAAGAAGAGGGTCACGCCGAACATCCAGTTGCCGATGAATGCCACCACCGACGCGCCGGCGAACCGCAGGTCGCGGAACAGCGAGAACTCCACCAACGGGACCCGCCGCTTCAACCGGAGCTCGTAGACCGCGAACGCGGCGAGGAACACGACGCCGATCACGATCGGTCCGATCACGACGACCGAGCCCCAGCCCTCGTTGCTGGCCTGTTGGAGACCGACGATCGTCAACACGAAGCCGACGGTGAGCGTCGCGAACCCCGCCCAGTCGATCCCGCCCGTGAAGGTCGGGTCGCGGGACTCCTCGACCGCCGCCACGGTGATCACGAACGTCACGATGCCGATCGGCACGTTGAGGAAGAAGAACCACCGCCACGACGCGAACTCGGTGAGGATCCCGGCGAGGAACGGGCCCAGCGCCGATCCGGCGAGCCCGACACCCGACCAGATGCCGAGCGCCTTCGCCCGTTCGTCCGGCTCGAACGCGTTGTTCACGATCGAGACCGACACCGTGAAGATGATCCCGCCGCCCACGCCCTGCACGATCCGAGCCGCGATGAGGAAGAGGATGGTGGGAGCGCCCGCGCACGCCGCCGAGGCACCGACGAACAGGACGATGCCGATGAGCGCCATCTTGCGCCGGCCGAAGATGTCGGCGAACCGCCCGATCGCGATCATCGGCGACACGAACGCAAGCAGGTACGCGTTGACCGTCCACAGCAGCGTGGCCGTGGACGCGTCGAGGTCGTCGCCGATGCGGGGGAGCGCGACCGTGATCCCGAAGAAGTCGACGGTGAGCAGGATCATCACGCCCGACATCGCGATGACGACCCACCACTTGCGGTTCGCAGCGGTGATCAGCGGCACGGCGGCGGAGCTTACGATGACCGCAGAGCCGGAGCTTGCGGACGGCGACAAGGAGGGCCGTGAACCAGGTCGATGACGGGGTGGCCTGGGAAGAACGCGGGGCCCATCGCCGGGTGCTTGGTCACCGAATCTTCGTCGTTGATCGCGCACCTCGCGACGGCGGCGACGCGGGGCTACCCGTCCTCGTCCTGCACGGCTTCCCGACGTCTTCGCACGACTGGCACCGGGTCCTCGACCAGCTCGAGCGCCGCCGCCGGGTCGTCCTGCTCGATTTCCTCGGCTTCGGCCTCTCGGACAAGCCCGACCAGCGCTACTCGCTGTTCGAGCAAGCCGACGTGGTCGAGGCGGTCGCCCGCGACGCCGGGCTGACCGAGGTCGCGCTCGTTACCCACGACATGGGCGACTCCGTCGGCGGCGAGTTGCTCGCCCGCGGCCTCGACGGGACGCTCTCGTTCGAGGTGACGCGCCGCGTCCTCACCAACGGCTCCGTGTACATCGACATGGCCCACCTCACCGACGGCCAGCAGCTCCTGCTCACGCTGCCGGACGAGCGGTTGACCGAGCCGCTCGGTCACGACGCCCTCGTCGACGCCCTCCGCGGGACGCTCGCCGCCGAATCAGTCGTGCCCGACGACGACCTCGACGCCGCGGCCGAGCTCATTCTGCGCGACGGCGGCGACCGTCTGCTCCCGCGCACGATCCGCTACATCGAGGAGCGCCGCGAGCACGAAGGACGCTGGACCGGCGCCATCGAACACCACCCGGCACCGCTCACGATCGTGTGGGGCGACGCCGACCCGATTGCCGTGTGGCCGATGGCCGAGCGGGTGCACGCAGCGCGCTCGGACGCCACCCTCGTACGCCTCAAGGGAATCGGTCACTACCCGATGCTCGAGGCGCCCGCCGCCTTCGTCGCCGCGCTGGATCACGCGCTGGCGTGACGTCGCGTCAGCTCGACAGCGTGCGTTCCCAGGCTTGATTGGCCTCGGCGAACTGTCGGTTCACCTCGTCCATGTCGTACGGGCGCTCCTCGAGCGGGCCCGGTCCCCACTGGCTGCGCGGCTGGTTCACGAAGTCGCCGCCGTAGACGTGGATTGCGCCGGTCAGGGACTCCTTCGGGTTGGTGACGGCGTGGATGACGTCATCGCCGAGTGCGAGCAGGTCGCCGGGGCCGAGTTGCTTGCCGCCGGATTCCACGAGCGTCCGTTCCCCGGGGCCGGACCGGCGGTAGAAGGAGTTGTCCTCCTGGCCGGCATAGATGCCGATCGTCGCCCACATCCGGTGGTCGTGCGGATACAGGCGCATCCGCGGGGCCCACACGAGGTGCAGGACGGTCAGCTCGGGGGAGACGTGGAGCAGGTTCAAGCCGCCCTGGGTGGGCCGCAACGCGTCGGCGACCTCGCCGGGTCGGGCCAGCGCTCGGGTCATGACCTCCCGGATGGCGCGGCGTGCCTCAGACTCGCGCCTGGCTGCACGACAGTCGTCGACGAACTGGTCGATATCGAACATGCGTCGTCGAGTATCGCGCCAGGAGACGCAAACAGGTGAGAAGGAAGACCGCGCTCGGTTACTTCGTGAACTCGGCCATCGCCGCCTTGAAGTCGATCACGACGCCCTCGGGCTCTTCGGGCAGGACCTTTGCCGGCAGGTTCGACCCCGGGAACAACAGAGGCACGGCCTCTTCGGGCACCGGATTGCCAACCTTGGTCTGGTAGGGCTTCTGCCCCTCGGGCATGACCGTGAGCACGAAGGCGTGCACGTCGACGCCGTGCTGGTTCTTCATGCCCAGCGGTTGGGTCTGCACGATCACGGCGCGCACCGGGTTGCCGCGCTCGAGGACCTCGGCCGCACTCGCACCCTGCGACTGGGCGATCGTGACCTCGGGGGGCTCGGTGGCGAGGTCGAGCGCGATCTCGTCGTGGTTGTCGGGGTTCACGCGGACGGCGGCCACTGTCTGGCCCGGGACGAACTGGGGCAGCACTGTGAGCGGCACCGACTGCCGGCAGCTCGCCGTGTAGGCCGGGACGTTGTCCAGCGTGACCTCGACCGTGAACACGCAGACCGGCCGGGAGAAGGCGTCATCTCCGCCGGTGCTCACCCTGGTCTGCTGGACCTCCATGATCACTCCCCGGCCCAGTAGCCCGTTCCTGAGCAGATCCTTGTCCACAGAACCGGCCATTGACTTGAGCTTCTTGAACATGCCCATGACGCGCTCCTCGCTTCGCGATCAGTCCACCCTGCTCGTACGCCACGGAAAGGGGACCACGAAGGGGCCCCGGCTGGCCTGAGTACCGGCTACTCAGATCGCGGGATTTACGGGAGCTCGCGGTCGACCCAGCGCTCGAGGGCGGGGCCGCTCTCGAAGCTCGAGATGAGCGCGTAGCGGGGGGCATCGCCGGTGTGGCATACGACGTGCCAGAGGCGCTGGGTGTCGAGCAGGAACTGCGACCCGCGGTGGAGCGGAATGTGCACCTCGGTCGCGGGGTCGGGCAGGCCGTCCTCGTTCTGCTCCATGAGCATCATGAAGCTGTCGGGGTAGTCCGTGAGCTCCAGCCACGACCGCACGACCCAACCCTGGTCGGGCGGGTTGAACCGGTTGTTGTCGTCGCGATGCATCTGGCGGCGCGCGGTGTCGTAATCCTGCGGCTCCAGCTTGATCACCCGCACCCGTCCGAAGTTCGCATCGACCGCCTCGACGTAGCGCTTGATCTCCGGGCACCGCTCGGCGTTGACCGTGAACTTGCCGTCCTTGTCGGGTCGCTCCTCGCCCGGCTTCCAGAATCCTCGGCAGTCGAGCTCGCCGTCGGCGGTGGCGATCGGCGCGAAGTTCGTGTCGCCGCCGCTCTTCCAGTCCATGTACTCGAGACCGAGGTACTCGGGTTCCGGGATCGGCTCGGCGAGGTCGCGCAGCCGGGCGAAACCACGCTCGTCGAGCACCTCGAGGCGGGGGTGGGCGGTGTCGAGCGGGATGTCGGATGACCAGTGGGGGAGCGTCAGCCAATGGGGCACGGCGACCAATTCTAGGAGGTCGGCTACCGTGCCGGACGTGTCCGGCGCCGCGTCGAAGGCCGTGCTCGTGACCGGGTGTTCGACCGGGATCGGACGCGCCACGGCCGAGCGGCTGGCGCGGCGAGGTTGGACCGTCTACGCGTCGGCGCGCCGGCCGGAGTCGATCAAGGATCTGGCCGACGCCGGCTGCAAGATCCTGACGCTCGACGTCGCCGACGAGGAGTCGCGGCGAGCGGCGATCGCCGAGGTCGAGCGGACGGAGGGCGCGGTGGGCGCGCTCGTGAACAACGCGGGCTTCGGGCTCGAGGGTCCCGTCGAGGAGGTTCCCCTCGGCGAGTGGCGACGGCAGTTCGAGACCAACCTGTTCGGCATGGTGCACCTGATCCAGCTCGCGCTTCCCGGGATGCGCCGCCAGCGCTGGGGTCGCATCGCCAACGTCAGCTCGGTCGGCGGTCGCCTCACGTTCCCCGGCGGCGGCCCGTACCACGCCAGTAAGCACGCGGTGGAGGCGATGAGCGACGCGTTGCGCTACGAGGTCAAGCCGTTCGGGGTGCGGGTGTCGGTGATCGAGCCCGGGATCATCAAGACCAAGTTCGCCGACACGGCCGTGGCGACCGTGACGGAGCACGGCAGCGACGGGCCGTACGCCGAGTTCAGCGCTGGCGTCGCCGCGCGCACGGCGGGCGCCTACGAGGGGCCGATGGCGATCCTCTCGGCGCCGCCCGAGAGCGTGGCGCGCGTGATCGAACGGGCGATACGGCGGCGGCGGCCGCGCCCGCGCTACCGGGTCACCTTCGGCGGTCGCATGATCCTCGTCACGCGGGCGCTCACAACCGATCGGGGCTGGGATCGCGTCATTCGCACCGCGTATCCGCCCCCGCAACCCGAGGAGGCGCGCGAGACATGAGCGCAGAGATTCTCCGACAGGCATTCGCGTCGACGGATGGCATCTTGGCCAACGTGTCACCTGCCCAGATGGACCAACCGACACCGTGCGTCTCGTGGACGGTGCGCGACCTCGTGAACCACATCGTCGGCGGCACGACGTACTTCG
Source organism: Actinomycetota bacterium (assembly GCA_046727875.1). Taxonomy (GTDB): domain Bacteria; phylum Actinomycetota; class Acidimicrobiia; order IMCC26256; family JACDBD01; genus JALZAA01. The sequence goes on from JBKPDN010000267.1 coordinate 5,761, forward strand.
CCGTGACCGCCGAGACGGGGACCGCACCGCCGGTGAGCACCGCCGATCACACGGCCGGCGACTTCAAGGCGGAGTTCCGGGCGGGTGCCGAACGCGCGGTCAAGGCATTCAGTGCCGACGGCGCGATGGACAAGCCGATGAAGCTCCCGTTCGGCGAGCTCCCAGGCTCGGTGTTCGTCCTGATCGCCTCGACTGACACGTTCACGCACGGCTGGGATCTCGCCCGGGCGACCGGACAGCCGACGGACTTGGATCCGGCTGTCGCCGCGCAGCTGTACGACGCGGTGCAGTTCATTCCCGACGACTTTCGGGGTCCAGACGGTGAGGCGCCGTTCGGTCCGAAGGTGGACGCCCCGGAGTCGGCCTCGGCCGCCGACAAGCTCGCCGGCTTCATGGGCCGCCGCATCTGACCGTCGCCGCGGCTCGTGGACCTACCAAAGCTCGAGTGGGCCGAGGTGACGATCGACTGTCGCGACACGAAGCGCACCACGGAGTTCTGGGCCGAACTGCTCGACGCTCCTGTGCGCGCGCACGACGACGGCTGGTTCCAGCTCGGACCGATGGTGCGCGGCGGACGGGTGATCAACATCCAGCCCGTGCCCGAGGAGAAGGTCGGGAAGGCGCGCGTGCACCTCGATATCTGGGTCGACGACCTCGACGCCGCCATCGCTCTCGCCGAGGAGCTCGGCGGGCGGCGCACCGACGATGGACAGCAATGACGGAACGGGAAGCAATCATCGTCAGCTGGGCGAACCGGGTGACCTCGGCTGGGTCGTGATGACTCACGGGCAGGTCTACGCGCAGGAGTTCGGTTGGGACACCACCGTCGAAGCGTTCGTGGCACGGATCGTTGCCGACTACGCCGCCGAACATGATCCCGCGCGTGAGGCCGCGTGGATCGCGGAGCTCGGCGGCGAACGGGTGGGTTGCGTCTTCTGCGTCGCGAAGGACGAGACGACCGCGCAGCTTCGGATCTTGCTGGTTCACCCCGACGGTCGGGGGCTCGGACTCGGCGCATCGCTCGTCGACGAGTGCGTGGGATTCGCTCGCACCGCCAGATACCAGCGGATCGTGCTGTGGACCAACCATCCGCTCGTCGCCGCCCGCCACATCTACCTCGAGGCCGGGTTCATCCTCACGGACGAGGAACCGCATCACAGCTTCGGCGTCGACCTCGTCGGTCAGACGTTCGAGCTTGACCTGACTGCGCGCTAAGCGATCGCCACCGGAAGGTGTTCGAGGCCTCGCAGCGTGAACGTGGTCTTGCGGACGGGCTCACCGGCGAGCTGGATGTCGGGGAACCGGCGCACGAGCGTCCCGATCGCGACCGCGCCCTCGAGCCGCGCCAGCGACGCACCGAGGCAGAAGTGGTGACCGCCGCCGAACGCGAGGTGGCGGTTTGCGTTTTCACGACCGAGGTCGAGGCGGTCGGGCTCGTCGAACTCGTCGGGGTCGTGATTGGCCGCGCCCAGGAGCGGGATGAGGTTCTGGCCCTTCGGGATCGTGACCCCGCCGACGTCGTAGTCGTCCCGCGTGATGCGCTGCGTCAGCTGCACGGGGCTGTCGAACCGCAGGAGCTCCTCGACCGCCTGCCGATCCAGATCGGGATCGTCGCGGAGGCGCTCGAGCTGGTCGCGGTGGCGCAGCAGCGCGAGCGTGCCGTTGCCGACGAGGTTCACGGTCGTCTCGTGCCCGGCGATCAGGAGGAACAACGCGGTGCCGAGCAGCTCCTCTTCGCTGAGGCGGTCGCCGCCGTCCTCGGCTTCGATGAGCGCGGACAGCAGGTCGTCGCGCAGCGATCGCCGCCGCCGTTCGATGAGGTCGGAGAAGTACTCGAGAAACGCGCCGCCGGCGGCTTCGATGCGCTCCTGCTGGTCGGGCGTGATGAGCGGGTCGGGGTCGATGCTCGCCGCCAGCTCCGACGACCACGATTGGAACGTCGCGTGGTCCTCGGGCGGCACACCGAGCAGCTCGCAGATGATGACGACCGGGAGCGGGTACGCGAGCTCGGTCACGACGTCCATACGTCCGTCGCCGCGTGCGACGACTGCGTCGAGCCGCTCGTCGACGATCTCCTGGACGCGACCGCGGAGACGCTCGACCATCTTCGGAGTGAACGCCTTGCTCGCGAGGCCGCGCAGGCGCGTGTGATCCGGAGGATCCATGAAGAGCATGACGACGCTGTTCATCTGGCCCACGGTGTCGTCCTCCGACGGCGGGTTGGCCTCGGCGTAGGCGCGGAACAGGTCGGAGTACTCCTGGTTGTTGCTCAACCGCGGATCGCGGACGATGGTGGCGGCGTCCGCGTGCCGGGTCAGCAGGTAGACGCCGAACGGCGCGTGGTGGACGGGCTCGTGCTCGCGCAGCAGGCGGAAGAACGGGTACGGGTCGTCCCGGAACTCCGGTGTCAGGGCGACACTGAGGAAGTCGACTGTCTGCTCGACCGGCTGTGCCATCAAAAGTCCCCCCGGCTGTCGTTTCCGTCACGGTATGCCCGGTTTTCCCGGCGGTCTACGTGACCTCCGGCACAAGGACGGCGAGCGCTACGGCCGCGCGCCGCGCTCGGTCCGCCCCGTGCGGCGCAACGGCGCCGCGAGATTGGCGAACTCGCACAGCAGCGGCCGCGTGTCGCGCGGGTCGATGATCTCCTCGATCATGAAGACCTCCGCGGTGCGGAACGGCGAACGCGCCGCGTCGAGGCGTTGTTCGATCTCGGCCCGGACCGCGTCGGGGTCGTCGGCCGCCTCGAGCTGCGCCTTGTACGCGGCTTCGATCCCGCCCGCCAGCGGCAGGCTGCCCCAGTCACCCGACGGCCACGCGAAGCGGTACTTGAGGCGGGCCGCGTTCTGGTGCGCGGCGCCGGCGACCCCGTACACCTTGCGCAGGATCACCGAGCACCAGGGCACTTCCGCCTGATAGATGGCGGCGAGCGCCCGGGCGCCGTGGCGGATCGTGGCCGCCCGCTCGGCGTCGACCCCGATGACGAACCCGGGGTTGTCGACGAGGTGCACGACGGGCAGGTGGAAGGTGTCGGCGAGGTCGACGAACCGCATGACCTTCTGCGACGCGTCAGCCGTCCATCCCGCGCCGTAGAAGTACGGGTCGCCGCCGAGGACGGCGATGGGCCAGCCGTCCAGTCGTGCGAGCCCGGTCACCGCCGGGCCGCCGTACCCGCGGCCGATCTCGAAGAACGAGCCCCGGTCGACGACGGCGTCGATGATGTCGCGCACCTTGTACACGCGGCGCGGGTCACGCGGGATCGCATCGACGAGCCAGTCCTCGCGGCGCTCCGGGTCGTCGGTCGGGTCAGCCCGCGGCGGCACATCGTCGACGGATCGCGGCAGGTACGACAGAAACGACCGCGCCCGCGCGAACGCATCGTGCTCGCTATCGACCACGTCGTCGACCACGCCGTTGCGCCCGTGGATGTCGCTGCCTCCGAGCTGCTCCTTGTCGACGTGCTCGCCGAGGCGCGCCACCACGGGCGGCCCCGCCACGAACAGCTGCGATGTCCCGCGCACCATGACCGAGTAGTGGCTCGTCACGACCCGTGCCGCGCCGAGCCCGGCCACGGAGCCGAGGCACAACGAGACGACCGGGACGGTCGCCAGGTTCTCGACCACCCACTCCCACCCCGGGTTGAAGGGGACGAAGCTGCGGGCCATCGTCTCGATGGACTTCACGGAGCCGCCCCCGCCCGAACCGTCGACGAGCCGCACGATCGGCAGCCGCAGCTCGTTCGCCATCTGCTCGGCGTGCACCTGCTTCTGGAAGATCGACGCGTCTGCCGCCCCGCCCCGGACGGTGAAGTCGTCACCGGCGACGATGACCGTTCGTCCGTCGACGCGGGCGCGCCCCATCACGAAGTTCGCCGGCGTGAAGCTGGCCATCTGACCGTGGTCGTACTCGGCCCGTCCGGTCAGGGTCCCGATCTCGTGGAACGAGCCGGGGTCGACCAGTCCGTCGATGCGCTCGCGCACGGTGAGCTTGCCGGCGTCGTGCTGACGGGCGACCTTCTCGTCGCCGCCCATCGCGGCGGCCAGCTCGGTCCGCCGGCGCAGCTCGTCGAGCTCGGGATCCCAGGTCACGAGGCCACCGCGCGCGCACCGTAGTCTCGCGGCCCGTGGCCGAACCGAAGACGTACCGCCAGCATCGCTACACGCCACCGCCGGGCGCGACCGAGATCCTGCTCGTGCGGCACGGTGAGTCCCAGCCCGTCGACCCCGACCACCCGTTCGAGCTCGTCGACGGCCACGGCGACCCGCCCCTCGACCCGGTCGGCGTGGAGCAGGCCGAGCGGCTGGCGAACCGTCTCGCCGGCGAGGAGATCGCGGCAATTTACGTCACGACGCTGCGGCGCACGGTCGAGACGGCGGCGCCGCTCGCCAAGCGGCTCGGGATCGAACCGCACATCGAGCCCGACCTGCGAGAGGTGTTCCTGGGGGAGTGGGAAGGCGGTCTGCTGCGAGTGAAGGCCGAGCAGCACGACCCCGCCTTCGTTCGCGCGATCGAGGAGGGACGCTGGGACCCGATTCCCGGCGCCGAGCCGACCGATGTGTTCAGCGCCCGCGTCCACGCCGGCATCGCGCGCGTCGCGGGTGCGCATCCCGACGACTGCGTCGTCGTCGTGACCCACGGCGGCGTCATCGGCCAGGTTCTCGCCAACGCCACCGACGCTCGCGGGTTCGCGTTCATCGGGGCCGATAACGCTTCGATCAGCCACATCGTCGTCGAAGGCGACCGCATCGTGGTGCGCCGGTTCAACGACACGACCCACCTCGAGCCGCACTTCTCCGTCTCCGCTCCGCCCCCGATCTGATGCGTCTCTAGACCGGAACAATTCCGGTCCACGGGCGCATCGGGGGGTCAGAAGTCGAAGTCGCCGGTGGCGGAGTGGGTGGTGCCGGTGTCGCGCACTGCGGCTCGTACGTTGCGGGCGATGAGCGCCTGGTGTACCTCGTCGGCGCCGTCGACGAGCCGGGCCGAGCGGGCGTGCTTCATCATCCGCTCGAGCGGCGTGTCGGTGGAGTAACCGAGCGCACCGTGCACCTGGATCGCGCGGTCGACGACCTTCCAGAGCATGTTCGCCACATGGTGCTTGGCGAAGCTGACCTCCTGGCGGAACGGCTGCTCGTTCTCGATCTTGTACGCCGCGTGCAACACCATGAGCTTGGCGGAGTACAGCTCCATCGCCGAGTCGGCCATCATCCACTGGATCGCCTGCTTCTCCGCAAGCGGCGCGCCGTGCAGCTGACGCTCCTCGGCCCGCTTCACGAGCATCTCGAGCGCGAGCTCGGTCTGGCCGATCCAGCGCATGCAATGCGCGAGACGGGCGGGGCCGAGGCGCGCCTGACCGAGCAGGTGACCGTTCCCCCGGCCGCCGAGGACGGCTGCATCCGGGAGGCGCAGGTCGGTGATGCGGATCTCGCAGTGGTTGCCGTGTCCGGCCATCGTGTCGATGTCGCGCACGATCTCCCAGCCATCGGCAGGGAGGTCGACGAGGAACGCGGTGTTCGAAGCCTGCGGCGGATCGGCGTCGGGATCGGTCTTGGCGATCAGGATGGCGAACGTCGCGCCCTTGGCGCCGCTGATGAACCACTTGTGGCCGTTGACCACCCACTCGTCGCCGTCTTGGAGCGCCATCGTGCGGATGCCCGTCGGGTCGGAGCCCGCGACCTCGGGCTCGGTCATCGCGAAGCACGAGCGCACCCGGCCCTCGAGGAGCGGCCGGAGGTACTTCTCCTTCTGCTCGTCGTTGGCGTGGTGGAGCAACGTGTGCTGGTTGCCTTCGTCGGGTGCCTGGGCGTTGAGGATGAACGGCCCGAAATTCGTGCGGGCCGCCTCGGCCGACACGAATGCCATGGCGGTGATCCCCAGGCCGAGGCCGCCCCACTCCTTCGGCATGTGCGGCAGCCAGACGTTCCACTCGTGCGCCTTCTGGCGGAGCTCGATGATCATCCGCACGATGTCGGATCGGTCGGGCTCGCCGTTCGGCGCGTTGGCGTAGACCTTCTCCTCCGCCGGGCGCACCACCTCGTCCATGAACTCGCGGACGCGGCGACGCGTCTCCTCGACGTCGGACGGCAGGGTGAAGTCGATGCTCATGGCAGCAGTGTTCCCGTCGCTTGACCGACCGGTCAAGCGAGGGGTGCGGGAAACTGCCACTATGGCCGGCATTCCCGAGACCCGCTACGCCAAGAGCGGCGACGCGCAAATCGCGTACCAGGTCGCAGGCGCGGGCCCGTCCGATCTGGTCTACTCGACCAGCTTCTTGTCGAATGTCGAGGTGCTGTGGGAGAACCCGGCTGCCGCCCGATTTCTCGACGCGCTCGCCTCGTTCAGCCGGCTAATCCTGTTCGATCGGCGCGGTGTGGGCATGTCGGACGCCTGGGGCGCGGCGGCCACGGTCGAGCACCGAGTCGACGACCTCGAAGCGGTGCTCGATGCTGCGGGCTCGGCGCGGGCGGTGCTCTTGGGGTCGTCGGAAGGAGCGGCCACCTCCGCGGTCTTCGCGGCGGCGCATCCCGAGCGAGTCTCGGCCCTCGTTCTCTTCAGTCCGTTCGGCGTCGCGCTTCATGACGAGGAGTGCCCGTGGGCATGGCCCCCCGAGTTCTTCGACGCGTTCGATCAGAGTGTCGACCAAGCGTGGGGAACGGGAGCTGGAATCGAGCTCGTGAATCCCAGCCTTGCCGGCAACGAGGAGGCCCAACGCTGATACGCGCGCTATTGGCGCCTCTCGGCCAGTCCCGACCGTGCCAAGACGCTCATGCGTCTGAACCGCCAAATCGACATTCGCCCAGTCCTGTCGACGATCTCGGTCCCCACCCTGGTGATCCATCGCGTCGACGAGACGTGGGTGAACGTGGAGTACGGACGCTATGCCGTCCGCAAGATCCCTGGCGCGCGACTCATCGAGCTAGCTGGCGTCGATCATGAGCCCTGGATCGGTGACGCCGACTCAGTGCTCGCCGAGATCCGCGAGTTCGTCACGGGCGTTCGCGAGAGTGCCAAACCCGATCGAGTTCTCGCGACCGTCTTGTTCACCGATGTGGTGGACTCGACGGCGCTCGCGTCCGAGCTCGGCGATCGACGCTGGCGCGAGCTGCTCGATCGCCACGATTTGGCGCTCCAACGACAGGTCGATCGGTTCCGCGGAGTCGTCGTCAAGACGACCGGCGATGGGGTGCTCGCGACGTTCAACGGTCCCGCGCGCGCCATCCGCTGCGCTGAGGCGATCCGGAGCGCCGCCGGAGAGCTCGGCCTACGCGTCCGGGCGGGCCTCCACACGGGGGAGGTGGAGCTCCGAGGTGAGGACGTGGGCGGCATTGCCGTAAACCTGGCCGCACGCGTCATGGGTCAGGCCGCGCCCAACGAGGTCCTCGTCTCGCGCACCGTCGTCGATCTCGTGGTCGGCTCCGGGCTCAGCTTCGATGACCGCGGGAACCATCCACTCAAGGGCGTTCCGGGCGAATGGCAGCTCTTCGTGGTGGCCGCCTGAAGGCGGCCGGGGATCAGCTCGAGGTGCGGTAGTGGTAGCGGTACGCGGTCTCGAACCCCGCGCGCGTGTACAGCTGGCGGGCGCCGTCGTTCGTGACCTCCACCTGGAGGTACATGTGGGCGGCCGAACGGTCGTGCGCCCACTGCGCGAGCGCGCGTAACACGGCGGTCCCGGCACCACGCCGCCGCGCTTCGCGCTTGGTGCCCATGGCGTACACGCCCGTCCATCCACGCTCGAGGACTGCGAGGCCCACGGCCGCCGGCCTCTCGTCGACGGGGAGCACGGCGGTGGCGACGGCAGGCCCGAGATGGCGCAGCATGTGCCCGTACCCGCGCAGTCGATCGCGCGCCGTCTCGTCGTCCCCGAATGCCGACGCGTACTCGGCCACCCAGTACTCGTCGATCCCCTCGCCGACGGTGACCGCCCCGGTGTCGGCGCGCAGCGTGTGGTCGACGACCCGTGCGGTGTCGGCCACGAGCACGAGCGTGGGCTCCTCGATCTCGTAGCCACGAGTCTCGAGCATGTCGTCGAGCCCGACGGGGAGCGCGGCCGGGCTCATCTGGAATCGGGCCGGGAGGTCTCGCGCCCGGTAGAAGTCCTCCACCATGCCGATGCGCGCCTCGAGGCCGATGCTGCCACCGCCGTAGGGGAGAGCGGAGTTGCAGCGGCGGAACGGGTAGCCGGGCGCGGCGCGCAGGAGCCATCCGTCGACGAGCTGCGTAGTGGCGGCGGCGGTGGCGTTGGCTCCGAGCTCGTCGACCAGGCGGATGGTGTCGGTCTCGGTGCGGCTCATCGGCGCACACGGTATCGATGATGTGTCCTCGTCAGCCCGGGCGTTCGAGCGCGGCTCGCTCCTCCTCGACCGGCTCCCGGCAATAGCAGTCCTCGAGGTGGTCGTTCACGACGCCGAGGGCCTGCATGGTCGCGTAGACGGTCGTCGGGCCGACGAAACGAAAGCCATGGCGGCGGAGCTCCTTGGACAACTCCGTCGCTTCCGGTCGGAACGTCGGAAGCTTTGCAAGGACACGGACAGGAGCCACCGCGGCCGGTTCGTAACGCCACACGAGTCCGGCCAGCGATCCCTCGCTCGCCTGCAGCTCCAGAGTCGAACGCGCGTTGCCGATGGTCGCTTGGATCTTGCCTCGATGCCGGACGATGCCGGCGTCTCCGAGCAGGCGCTCGACGTCCGTGTCATCGAAGGCGGCGACCGTTGCGAGGTCGAAGTCGCAGAAGGCGCGGCGGAACGCGTCGCGCTTCCGCAAGATCGTCAGCCACGACAACCCGCTCTGGAATCCCTCGAGGCACAGCTTCTCGAAGATCCGGGTGTCGTCGACGACCGGTCGGCCCCACTCGTCGTCGTGGTAGCGGCGATACTCCGCCGGCTCGACGCCCCATGGGCACCGCGTGAGACCGTCGCCGGGATCCAGTGCCTCTTGCGCCACGATCAGGAGCGGTACGCGCCGGTGCCGGCGAACATGCCGCGCCGCCACCGGTCCGGCGTCAGCAGCAGCGCGCGCGGGTACACCTCGAACATCCAGCGGGCGAAGTGGCGACGCGTCCACGGCGTCAGTCCCGCGGTTCGCACCGCGAGCGCGGCGCCGCGGCGCGAGCGCAGCACCCGCTGCAAGGCGGCGGCGAAGCGAAGGTCACGTCCCAGCGCGCGCCGGACGCCCTCCCGGTACCGCACGCCGACACCGACCGGTTCCCCTTCCGCGATCGCGTCGACGGCGAGTGTGGCGGTCTCGATCGCCTGCGCGATGCCTTCGCCGGTCAGCGGGTCGACGACGTTGGCGGCGTCGCCGACGTACAGCACCGGCCCGTCGGCGAGGGCGTCATAGTCGAACGACGCCGGGATCGGCCACGCGCGGTGCGTCGCCTCGGGCTCGGCGTCGGGACCGAGCACGCTGCGCACGCTCGGCCGGGCAAGCACCTCGCGCCAGCGGGCGTTGAGCTCCTTGCCGCTCATGCCCGGATGGCGCAGCACCCCGAATCCGACGTTCGCGCGCCCTTCCGGCAACGGGAACACCCATGCGTACCCCGGGAGCAGGTCGGCCTCGAACAACACCCAGAGCCGCCGGTCGTCGACGCCGCGGAAGTACTGACGGAACGCGTGCCACGTGCCGAGCTCCGGCGGCGCCTGCTGTCGAAGGCAGCGGCGCACGAACGAGTAGTGCCCGTCCGCCGCGACGAGGAAGCGGGCGTGCACGTCGTCGCCGCCGGCCATGGTCGCGGTGACGCCCTCGCCGTCCACCTCGATCCCGGTGACAGCGGCGCCGTCCCGCACCTCGACACCCGTGCCCCGTGCCGTGTCGACGATGGCGGCGTCGAGCTCCATGCGGGGGACGACCGCGGCGTAGTCGCCGTCCGCCGCCAGGGGCAGCGAGACCTGCCGGCCATCCGGGTCGACGAGGACGGTCTCACGCACGGCCATGTAGCCCGGCAGGTCGCGCAGGTCCACGCCGAGATGCTCGAGCATGCGCAGCGCGGCGGTGGTGAGCCCGTCGCCGCAGGTCTTGTCGCGCGGGAAAGTGGCCTTGTCGACGACGAGAGTGTCGAGGCCGCGCCGCCGGGCCGCGAGCCCAGCGGCCGCGCCCGCGGGCCCAGCCCCCACCACGAGAACATCGACGTCCGCCGGCATTGCGACCGACGGTACTGCCGCCCTCGATCGCCGATCGGATCGCTTCGACTCGGGTGGCCTTGCCGGGCCAGAATCAGCGCCGGCCTTTCTGGGCACACAGGAGTGGTATGAACATTGCCGTCTGCGTCAAGCAGATCCCCGACCCGGCCACGCCGGGCGAGCTGGACCCCGAGACGAAGACGCTCAAGCGCGAGGGCAAGCTCATCCTCGACGACTCCGACGCCTACGGCGTCGAGATGGCCCTCCAGCTCGCCGACGCCGCCGGTGGCGGCGACGTGACCCTGATCTCGATGGCCCCCAACGACGAGGTGTCGGGGTTGCGGACGGCCCTTGCCATGGGCGCGGCGAAGGCGGTCCTCGTCTCCGATCCGGTGCTCCAGGGGTCCGACGTGCTCGCCACCGCCAAGGTGATCGCCAAGGCGGTCGAGCGCGCCGGTGACATCGAGCTCGTGCTCACCGCGACCGAGTCGACCGACGGCTACACCGGCACCGTCCCGGCCCAGGTCGCCGAGCTCCTGGGATGGCCGTCGCTGACCTTCGCGAAGCACATCGAGGTCGCCGACGGCAAGGTGAAGATCCAGCGCCAGACCGAGGCCGGCTACGACATGGTCGAAGGTCCGCTTCCCGCCGTCGTCAGCGTCACGGCCGGCGTGGTCGAGCCGCGCTACCCGTCGTTCAAGGGGATCATGGCGGCGAAGAACAAGCCGGTCGATCAGGCGAAGGCGGCCGACCTCGGGCTGTCCGACGACGAGGTCGGCTGGAAGGGCGCTCGCCAGCAGATCACGTCGATCGAGGCGGCGCCCGAGCGCCAGGCGGGCGAGAAGATCGAAGACGAGGGCGACGCGCACGAGCGCATCGTCGTGTTCCTCGAGCAGCTCAAGGTCATCTAGGAGGCCACGCGGATGACGCTTCCCAAGGTGTGGGTCTATGCCGAGGGCGAGGACGGCAAGGCGACCTCGGCGACGCTCGAGTTGCTCACCAAGGCGCGCGAGATCGGTGACACGGTCGAGGCCGTGTACGCCGGCCCCGACGCCGACACGATCGCTCCGCAGCTCGGCGAGTACGGCGCGACCAAGGTGTATGCGGTCGACCACGGCTCGTCGTTGAGCGGTGTGGTCGGGGGCGCGTTGCTCGCCAAGCTCGTTGCCGATCAGCAGCCCGACTTGATTCTCTTCGCGCAGAGCTACGACGGGCGCGACGCGCTCGGGCGGCTGTCGGCGAAGCTCGATCGGCCCGTGCTCACCAACGGCAACGGCGTCGAGATCGACGGCGACAACGTCGCGGTGAGCACCGCGGTCTTCGGGGGCAACACGATCGTGACCACCGCCTTCTCCGGCGAGAAGCCGCATCTCGCCGCCATCCGGCCGAAGTCGTTCGCCGCCGAACCGGGCGGCGGCGGCGCGGCGGCGGTCGAGATGATCGACGGTGTCGATGCCGGGCGCGCGGCCGAGGCGCAGGTCCTCGAGCACCACGTCGAGGAGCAAGAGGGGCCCAAGCTCGAGGACGCCGAGGTCGTGGTGTCCGGCGGCCGCGGGCTCGGGGGTGCCGAGGCCTACGAGCCGCTGGTCGAAGAGCTGGCGAAGCTGCTCAAGGGCGCGTCGGGCGCGTCACGCGCCATCGTCGACGCCGGGTGGGTGCCGTACGCGAAGCAGGTCGGCCAGACCGGCAAGACGGTGAAGCCCAAGGTCTACATCGCCATCGGCATCTCGGGCGCGACGCAGCACATGGTCGGGATGAAGGGCTCCGACAACATCATCGCCATCAACAAGGACCCGGAGGCCCCGATCTTCAGCGTCGCCGACCTCGGGGTCGTGGGCGATGCGTCGAAGGTCGTGCCGAAGCT
>JBKPDN010000268.1:0-8460 GCA_046727875.1 Actinomycetota bacterium
GCGTCCCCTCGTGCGCTTCTGGCCGTCGCCGCGGTCCGACCTCGCTCGCGCGCTCGGCCTCGGACCCGGCGCCCCCGGAACCACGGAGGTGGCGATCGACGCGCTCACGGTCGACGACGGCCGACATCCGAGCGCGGTGAACGCGGTCGTGCTCGGCCGGCCGCCCGACCGGCTCTCGTGGCGAGCCCGCACCGCGGGAATGACCGTCGTCGTCGACGGCCGTCCGTGGTTCACCGGGCGTGCGACCACAGTCGTGGTCGCCAGCGGGCAGTTCCTCAGGGGCGCCGACCTGGTTCCCCGCGGGCACCCGGGAGACGGGTGGGCCGAGGTGCAGGTGTACGCGCTCACGCGGGGGGAGCGGAGCGCGATGCGGCGGCGGCTCCCGACTGGCACGCACGTTCCCCACCCCCGCATCCGGACCGGGCGGGCGCGGCTGATCGAGATCCAGGTGACCGGCCGTGGTCTGCCCCTCGAGGTCGACGGGCGGGACCAGGGGCGGGCCACCCGGCTCGCGGTGGCACTCGTCCCCGGCGCACTCCTGATCGTCGTCTGAGGCTCGCGGCCGGCGGACAGGGCGCCCGCCCATCCGCCTGAGCCCTGAGGGCCGCCGGTACGATCGGCTACCCGTCCACCGACCCGGACCGCCGCATGCAGTACGTGCCCGAGCGCTTCACGGACCAGGAACAGGCCGTGCTGCGCCCGTACTTCACGAACCTGGACGCGCCGGTGTTCGCGCTCGTGAACCTGCCGGAGGTGGTCAAGGGCGCACTGTTCGCCCGGTACTCGCGCTCGCCGAAGAGCCTGCGGCGCCTGTTCCTCGACGAGTTCGTCGGCGACCTCGACCTGACGGGGGACCTCACGGTCGACGCGGCCATCGGTCTGCGGCGGGCGGAGGAGCTCTACGACCGGGTCTTCCTCGAGTACGGCGACGACTCGGTCGCCCAACTCGGGGGCGTGCACCTCGCGTGCGAGCAGGCCTCCAACCTGCTGACGAAGATCCTCGAGTGGGGCCGGTTGATGGCGTACCTCGAGCAGTCGACGCGCTACATCCCGTACGACAGCCGCCTCGGCGGCCGGTACCGGTACTGGCGGGACCCGGAGATCGCCCGCTCGCCCCTCGGAGCGCGCTACATCGGCGACCTCGACGCCGCGTTCGACACGTACGCGGGCGTCCTGCCCGAGCTGATGGAGTGGGCCCGTGCCCGCTACCCGAAGGAGCGGGGCGACTCCGACTTCGTGTACAAGCAGACGATCAAGGCCAAGGCGTGCGACGCGGCCCGCGGCATCCTGCCAGGGGCGACGCTGTCGAACGTCGGGATCTATGGAACCGGCCAGGCCTTCGAGGCGCTGCTGCTTCGGATGCGGGCGCACCCGCTGCCCGAGACGCGGCAGTACGCGGCGATGATGCTGGGCGAGTTGCGGAAGGTCATCCCGTCGTTTCTGACCCGCGTCGACAGGCCCGAGCGGGGCGGCGCATGGACGGAGTACCTGGCTGGCACGCGCAGCGCCACCGCCGAGGTCGTCGACCGGCTGCTCGGTGGGGAGGAGCCCGAGCCGCGGCCGGCCGTAATCCTGACGGACTTCGACCCCGACGGCGAAGAGAAGCTGCTGGCCGCCGTGTGCTACCCGCACACGAACTTGCCCGAGGACCAGATCCGCGCCCGCATCCGGCGCCTGTCGGCCGATGAGCGCGTCGCCCTGCTGCGGGCATACGTGGGAGAGCGGGACAACCGCCGCCACAAGCCGGGCCGTGCCTTCGAGCGCACGGGCTACCGGTTCGACGTCGTGTGCGACTACGGCGCGTTCCGAGATCTCCAGCGTCACCGCATGCTGACCATCGAGTGGCAGCGGTTGTCGCCCGCCCACGGGTACGACGTCCCCGAGGCGGTGCTCGAGGCGGGGTTGTCCGACCCGTTCGAGGACGCGATGGCCCGGTCGGCGGCGCTCTACGACGCGCTCGCGCCGGGATACCCGGAGCAGGCGCCCTACGTCGTCGCCCTTGCCTACCGGATCCGGTTCGTGGTGCAGATGAACGCTCGTGAGGCCATGCACATGCTCGAGCTGCGGACCTCGCCCCAGGGGCACCCCGCCTACCGTCGCGTCTGCCAGGAGATGCACCGGCTGATCGCGGAGGAGGCCGGTCACCGAGCGGTTGCGGGGGCTATGCAGTACGTGGATCACACGACATACGAGCTCGAGCGCCTCGCCGCCGAGCGCGCGGCCGAGCAGCGCCGCGCCGCGCCTCGGTCGTAATTCGCTTTTCTGGTCGCTGTCACAAGCTCCGGCTCCTGCGGCGGCGGTCGGCAAAGCCGCCGCACGTCGCGCTGCGAAAAAAAGTTCCGCCGCTTTGAGCAGCATGAACGCGCGACGGTGCTGGTCACGAGGCCGCCGCGCAGGCGCGCGTCGCTTGACAGGGCTGCGGATCTCGGGCGTACTTACTCCTCGCCCCTGTGCCGTGACGCCGGTCGTGGGTCTTCCGGTGGCGATGCCGCGGAGCTCGTTCGGAAGGGACGGTGAGGGGCGTAGGGGGAGGGGGCCCGGGAGACCAAGTAGAGAACGCTGAAATAACCCCGTTGCTAGGGCAGCGCGGGCCAAACAGTGGCCCCAACGGTCTCCTGGACCCCTCCTTTTTCCCGCGTTGGAGCGGACATGCCCGCGTCGGCGGGAATGCACAAGGAATCTGCTCCGTTGTGCAGCACCTCGGGGACGCGGCGTTATACTCCGCGGCCCTCACCGCCCCGGGAACCCGCCGATGCGAGGCGCAGCGGGAATCCGTCCCGTCGGGCAGGCGCCTCGCGGAGCTGAATACCTATGACAGACGACGACTTCGAGGAGGAGGAGCCCGAGCTCGACGAGGAGAACCTCGACGAGGAGGAGCTCGAATCCGAGGACCTCGACGAGGACCTCGATGACGACGTCGCGCTCGAGGACGACGAGGTCGAAGAAGAGGGCATGGGCGAGAACGCCAACAAGGAGGTCGTCGTGGCCGAGCCGGCCAAAGCCGCGGCTGAGACGACCGAGGACGAAGAGGACGTCGTCGACCTCGACGAGGAGTTGCACCCCGACGACGTCGAGGAGCCACTCGACGTCCTCCTTCAGGAACGCACCGCGAGCGCGACGCTCGAGGACGACGAGGAGGAGACCGAGGAGGAGGAGCCCGACGTTGACGAACGGGGTGACGGTCCGGCGCGGATCGTGCCCCGGCGGGCAGGCGAGTTCCTCTGCGCTTCCTGCTTCCTCGTCCTCCCGCGCAGTCAGCTCGCTGATTCCAAGCGGATGCTCTGCCGCGACTGCGCGTAATGCGCGCCGGCTCCGGCTGACTCCGTCTCGACGCCGCCGAATGCGAGCATGATGCGATGAGCCGCCTCGGCCGAACGCTGCGCGACCGCGGGGTGCAGCACCGCCTCGGCGCGGCGGCTCTGTCGGGCGTCCTGCTGGCGCTTGCGTTTCCCGCCCTCGATCTCCGGGCGCTCGCGCTCGTCGCGCTCGTGCCCCTGATCTGGGCGTGGCGTGACGCCACCCCCTGGCGCGCCGCGCTCTACGGCTTCACCTTCGGCGTCGTGTTCGCGACGATCCTCATGTACTGGCTCTGGTACTTCGGCATCGTCGCCATCGTGCCGCTGGTCGGGGGGTGGGCGGCGTACACGGCTCTGACCGGTTATCTCGTCGGCTGCCTGACGCGTGCCGGTCTCCGATCGCCGTGGTTCATCGCAGCGGCGTGGGTGGTACCCGAGGCGCTACGCGGGCGGTGGCCGTTCGGCGGACTGCCTTGGGGCGACCTCGGCGTCGCGCTGCACGACTTCCCGCCGGCGCGAGCGCTGGCGAGCTGGGGCGGCGTCGCGCTCGTGTCGTTCGTCCTCGTGGTCTTCAACGCAGCTCTCGTCGACCTCGCGGTCGCGACCCGCGCACACCCCCGACGCTCGCTCGCGATGGCGGCGGCGGGCATCGCGATCGTCGTGGTTGCCGTGGCGGCCCTCGACATTGGTCGGTACCAACCACGCGACACCGGGAAGCTGCGTATCGCGACGCTCCAAGGGAACGACCAGGACCGTTACCTCACGGAGGAAGAGAAGCAGGGTGGCTACCTGACCGAGCGGCACTTCGCGTTGGCGGACCGCCTGCAAGGCCGGTACGACCTCATCGTGTTCCCCGAGTCGTCGCTCGACGACTTCAGCCCCGAGAACAACGCGACCCTGCGGAGCCGGCTGGTCGCGGTCGGGGCGGCCCACGGCGCCGACGTCCTCGCCAACGCGGCCGTCCCCGCTCCCGAAGGTCGGCAGTACAACACGAATCTTCTCTACACGCCGGAGGGGCGTCTGGTGGCCACCTACGCGAAGGAGCACCTCGTGCCGTTCGGCGAGTACGTGCCGTTCCGATCGCTGGTCGAGTGGACGGGAATCGTCGACCGGATCCCGTACGACTACTCCCCGGGGCACAAGCGAACGATCTTCCCGGTCAAGGGCCACCGGCTCGCCAGCGTGATCTGCTTCGAATCGGCGTTCGGCCCGCTCGTCAGCGACTTCGTCCACCGCGGTGCCGAGGTCGTCGTCGTCAGCACCAACAACCGCTCGTACCGCCGCTCGGGGAATGCCGCCCAGCACATCGCCCAGACGCAGATGCGCGCGGCGGAGACGGGACGGCCGTTCGTGCAGGCGTCGATCTCGGGAATCAGCGCGATGATCGACGCCGACGGCAACGTGCGCGATACGACGAAGCTGTTCCACCGCGCCATCGTCAGCGGCACGGTCACGACCACGACCGGCGAGACGCCGTACGTGCGATTCGGAGACTGGGTGGTGGCCGTCGGCGCTGTGATGCTCCTGGGAGCCGCGGTCGCGAGCCGGTTGCGCCGCCCCCGGGCAGCGTTTCCTAGACTCGCCGACGAAGCGAAGGAGCCGGTTGCCAGCGGGAGGATGACGTGAGCGACGACGGTCAGAAGACGGCCGAACGGGCACTCGAGCTGCTGGTGTACGCACCCGTCGGCGTCGCGCTCTACCTCCGTGACACCGTGCCGACGTTCGTCAACCTGTTCGTGTCCCGCGGGCGTTCGGAGATTGGTCAGCGCCGGCAGCAGGCGAAGGACCAGGTCTCGCAGGCCAAGGCGATGGGGGAGTTCGCGGTCGGGTTCGGCGGTCCGAAGGTGCGCGAGCAGGTCGAGAAGGGCATCGCCATGGCGCGCATGGGTGCCGAGGCGGTGATCGGCGGCGTGACGGGGGAGAGCGGCGGCGCCGCCACCGACGCCCCCGCGCCACAGGCGCGTCCCAAGGAGCAACCGGACACCAAGCCGGACGCGGCCGCGACGAGCCGCCCGGCCGCCAAGGCCAAGCCCGCCAAAGCCGCGCTCGTCATCCCGGACTACGACGAGTTGTCCGCCTCGCAAGTCGTGGAGCGGCTCGACGGCCTCCAACCCGACGAGCTCACCGCCGTGCGCGCGTACGAGGAAGCGCACCGATCGCGGCGCACGATCCTGTTCAAGATCGAACAGCTCACCAGCTGAGAAGTTGCGTGGAGGGCAGCCGTCCCGCCACCGGCGAGGACCTCCCGCGGATCGCCGAGCTCGCCGAGCTTCTTCGCCACGAGCTCGTGCCGATGAAGGGCGGTGCACTGTGGTCGTCCCGTGAGGGGCAGCCGGAGCCCTTCGAGGAGGTCTACGGCGCGCTCCTCGACCGCGACGACACGCTGGTGGTGGTCGGGACTGTCGACGACACCGTCGTGGGCTTCGGCGTCGTGACCCTCGAGCCCCTGCGGACGGGCGAGACGCTGGGGATCATCAGCGACCTGTACGTCGAGCCGGACGCCCGCGCCGTGGGCGTGGGAGAGGCGATGGCGGACGAGCTCGTGGCGTTCTGTGTCGCACGCGGCTGTATCGGCATCGACACGCTCGCGCTGCCGGGGCACCGGGCGGCGAAGAACTTCTTCGAAGAGTCGGGGTTCACCGCCCGTGCGCTCGTGATGCACCGCGCCTTGGACGGGTCCGAGGACGAGCGCGGTTGAGCCAACAGCCCGAAGTCGCCGTCGGCGCGGTGGTGCGGCGTGACGGCGAGCTCCTGCTCGTCCGGCGCGGTCACGGGCCGGCGGCGGGCGAGTGGTCGCTCCCGGGCGGGCGGGTACGGCTGGGGGAGGAGGTGCACGAGGCGATCGTGCGCGAGACGCGCGAAGAGACCGGTATCGACGTCGTCGTCGACCGCTTCCTCGGTTGGGTGGAACGAATGGGCGACGACCCGGACGTGTACCACTTCGTGATTCTCGATTTCGCGTGTACGCCGCTGGACCCGACGCAGCGGCCGGAAGCCGGGGACGACGCCGCCGAGGCGGCGTGGGTGGATCTCGACGAGCTCGACGGGCTGCTGCTGGTGCAGGGGCTGCTCGACTTCCTGCTCGAGGCCGGCGTCATGCAGTCGGCTGCATCGGTCGACCTCGGCGTTGAGCCGCCGCTGTGAGCGGAGTGCCGCCCGCCAGGCCGGGTACCGATCGCACTCGGCTGCGACAGGCGTACGCCGACAGCAGCAAGTTCGACCAGCGTCGGAACCTGTATGCGTACGTCCACCCGAGGGTCGATGTCCTCGGCTGGGCGCTGGACCACGTCCCGTTTCCGGCCGGAGGCCGCGTGCTCGACGTCGGTTGCGGGCCCGGCTACTACTTGGAGCGTCTGCACACCCGCGGGCTCCAGCTCACGGGAGTCGACCTCTCGGAGGGAATGCTCCTCGGAGCGCGAACGCGGGTGCCCGCCTCGTGGGTGGTCGCCGACGCCGAACATCTTCCGATCTGCGACGGTGCCTTCGACGTCGCGCTCGCGATGCACATGCTGTACCACGTTGCGGACGCGGGCCGGGGCGTGGCGGAGGTTCGCCGGGCGCTGCGACCCGGCGGCCCGTTGCTGGTGTCGGCGCCCGCGGGTGATCACCTGGCCGAGGCGCGCGCACTCGTGGCCGATGTGATCGGCGCTCGCCTCGAGCGGCCGAGCGCCCGGTTCCGGCTGGAGGACGCGGCCGGGGTCCTCGGCGCCGAGTTCGACACTGTCGAACGTGACGACCTGCGGGGTGAGGTGGTCGTGACCGAACCGGGCCCGATGGTCCGGCACATCGCGAGCGGTCCGACTTCTACACGCCACTCCTGCCTGCCGGCATGACGTGGGATGAGGTCGTCACACGCGTCGAAGCGGCGATAGGCGACAAGATCGACCGCGCCGGCGCCTTCCGAGCGAAGACGCACATCGGCGTGCTCGTGTGTCGATGAAGTACGGGCTCTTCCTGCCACCCTTCGGTCCGTTCGGTGACCCGGAGGCGCTGGTCGACCTGGCCGTGGGCGCCGAGGCCCGTGGGTGGGACGGTTTCTTTCTCTGGGACCACATCGTTCACCGCGTCGAAGGGCCATACGTCGATGCGTGGATCGCGCTATCGGCGATCGCGGCGCGCACCGAACGTATCCGGATCGGTCCGCTCGTCACCCCGCTGCCGCGCCGCCGGCCCTGGAAAGTGGTGCGCGAAGCGGTGAGCGTCGACCACCTTTCGCGCGGGCGGTTGGTGCTCGGGGTCGGCATCGGGACCGACCATTACGGCGAGTTCAGCGCCTTCTCGGGTGAGGCCACCACAGATCGCGCCCGTGGAGAGCTGCTCGACGACGCGCTCGAGATCATCACGCGCGCGTGGACAGGGGAGCGCGTGCACTTCGCGGGCTCGCACCTCAACGTGGACGGGGTGCAGTTCCTTCCGCGGCCGCGGCAGCAACCCCGCATTCCAATCTGGTGCGCAGCGGTCTGGCCGCATGCACGTCCGCTCGAGCGGGCGGCCCGCTACGACGGCGTGGTCCCGCTCGGTGACCTCCCGCCCGACTACGTCGCCGCCTTGGTGGGAGAGCTCAACCGCCATCGCACGACCCACGCGCCGTTCGACGTGGCCATCGCGTCATGGACCGCCTCGGGTGCACACGTCGACTACGAAGTAGCCGGCGCGACCTGGTGGCTGGAGTCGTTCCGACCCGACACGCGCTACGAGACAGCCCGCTCGGTCGTGGAGCGGGGTCCGGCCCGGTAGGCGGGGCCTACTCAGGCCAGTCGAGCTGGGCCTCGGGAACGTCCGCAGCCCGGGCGTGGGCCTCCGCTCCGGCCCGCCCCGCTTGGTCCCCTCGTGGATAGCGGAACACCCGGCCGGCGAAGACCACGAACGTCTCCGCCGGCGAGCGGAAGTCGCAGTACCAGCCGAGCGGCTCGTCCAGCGCGCCGCTCAGCGCCGTTGCAAGGGCCTCTGCGTGCTCCTCGGCCGCCTCGAAGTCGATGCGAAGCGGCTCACGGCGCTGCAGGCGGCCTCCTCCCGACGCCCATAATCCCGGTTATGTCAAGTAGACCAGGATCGAACCTGTCCCCTTCGGTTCGGAGCCCCTCAGGGCCCCTCCAGGGCCTTCAGCATGCGTTTGAGGGCCACCTGGCGGTACGAGCCGTCGACGAGCTCGGCGACCTCCGTC